>NZ_JBHWBP010000254.1:0-11170 GCF_042735575.1 Streptomyces sp. NPDC059564
GGTACTGCGCACCCCTATCGGGTGCGCACGGCGGGGGGCTGCTCTAGCGTCGAAGGGGGAAGGAAAGCTCTGCCGAGCCGATCCGCTACGGGAGCCCGGCGATGGCGGCCGCGCCTTCGGTTGCGCGGGCTCGGTGCCGTTCCCACGCGGATCCGGCACACCCGGTTCCCGGGCCGCGCGATCCCCCGGAGAGCAGGTGCGTCCCATGAGCATGCCGACCCGTACCGCAGGTGTTCTCACCGGTCTGGCCCTCGCATTCGGCGGCGTCATCCTCGCCGCGCCCACTGCCCAATCCGACATTCCCGCCTGCACGAAGACGGTCGAGAGCGCGGGTTTCGAAGTAACCGACGCCGTCAGGACCGCGTGCTACCGCGGTGTGGTCAGCGACCTGCAGGGGTGCGTAAGCGGGCTGACCGCCGCCGGTGTGCCCGGCGGCGCCGCGAACGGCGCCTGCCGACTGGCGCCCCACGAGCCTCGCTAGGCGCTTCCGTGATCAAGCAGCACTGACGACCTCGTGACCGCGACCTCGCTGCACGACGTTCACGCCCCGGGGACCGCAACCCCCGTCCATGACGAGGCCCTGGACCGGTGCTTCGACGCCCTCCGCCCCTCCGCAGAGCGTCTCGCCGGCCGGGACCGGACGCCGCTCCACCCGCGCCGGCACGGCTGCACGGTCTGTCGGCGGGGGAGAGGCGCCCGGGCTGGTCCAGGGTCGGTCAGTCGGACGTCCGGCGCAGGACCAGGCTGACGAAGCCCCACATGTCCCGGTAGACGTGCAACCACTCGGTGCGGCGGTTCGTGGCTGTCTCGAGCGCCTGCGAGCTGTCCGGGTGGTCAGGGTGGTCCAGGGCCCACGAGGCCAACGATCCCCAGCAGGTCCACTCGTAGTCGTCCAGCTCACGGCGCGTGCTGACGTGCCCGTGAACGGGGGTCCACCCGTCGGCGACGACGAGGTCCAGAGTGGTCGCCAGGTCGCTGTAGTCCCCGAGCATCTCGGCGGCTTCCTGTGACGGCTCGCGTTCCCAGAAGCCTTCACCGATCAGGACGCGCCCGCCCGGAGCCAGGTGTTCACGCGCCGCCGCGAGGGTGGGCAGCAAGCCGCCGAACGCGTGCGTTGCCCCCACGCTGAGTATCAGATCGAACGAGCGCGGGGAACGGAAGTCCGCGGCCTTCAGGTGGTGCAGTGCAAGGCGCGATTGGACGCCCAGACGGCTCGCCTCCTCATCTGCCTGACGGAGGTCGTCCTCGGATATGTCGACGCCCTCGGCGTGCAGTTGCCCATGGGTGCTCAGGGCGCGCAGGAGCCATTCCCCGCTGCCGCAGCCCAGGTCGAGTACGCGCTCGTCGCCACGGGGGACGCCGTGTTCCAGCAGCCGGCGTACCGAGTCGTCGTCGAGCGGGGACTTGATCGGGTGGTTGGCATGGGCGAGTCTGGAGATCTGTTCACGATTCACCGGCGCATTGTCACAGTGCCGGAGGCCGTACGCACCTCAATTTTCGCTGTGGCCTGGACGTTTGTCAGGCAACCGCTGATCCACGGGAACCGGCCGTTGGCTCCGTGGTGGTGACGGATTGTCACTTCTTGTGGGTCACTGTTCGGTCAGCAGGGTGGGCAGCTTGCGCATGTCGTGGAAGACGACGGTGCCGGTGCCTTCGAGCCGCTCGGCCGGGGTGAGTCCGCCGGCGTAGCCGAAGGAGCGCATGCCTGCGGCGCGGGCGGCCTGGACGCCGGGCCGGCTGTCCTCGACCACCACGCAGGCGGCGGGGTCGACGCCCATCTGCCGTGCGGCGTACAGGAACAGATCGGGGGCGGGTTTGCCGTGGGTGACTTCGGTGGCGCTGTAGATGCGGCCCGCGAACCGCTCGTAGAGGCCGGTGCGGCCCAGGGTGTGGCGCATCTTCCCGTGGGATCCGCTGGAGGCCACGCACGTCGGCAGCGTGATCGCGTCGAGTGCCTCCGGCAGTCCCTCGACGGGGGCGAGCCCAGCATCCACGGCCTCGCGGTGGAGCTGCTCGAATCGCTCCGACCACAGTGCGGCCGTCTCCTCGCCGAGCCGGGCGGCCACCTGCACGCGGACGGAGGCGCTGGAGCGCCCGATGAACCGGTCGATGACCTCGTTCTCGGTGAGGGGCCAGCCCAACTCCGCCCCGAGCAAGACCTGGACGCGTGCGGCGATCCGCTCGCTGTCGACCAGCACCCCGTCGCAGTCGAATATCACGAGTTCAATCGGCTTGATCATCCCCGCAGCATAGGGCTTGCCCGGTCACGCGGCCCGCGGCTCCTCGCGTTGGACGACGTGGCCCGAGCGGACCTCCGGCTTCGGAGCAGGCTCGGCCGGGGGCGGTGGGCGGGCGCCCCGAGCTGCTCTTCGAGTGGGCCAATACCTGTGACCGCGGGATGAGAATTTCACGTCCATCGCGGGGAGGGTATTTGCCGCAACGGTCAGCGTGGAATTATTTTACGCACGCAGACCACTACGACATGCTACTGTCGTTCTCAGTTGCAGTCATGGTTCCCACACTTCAAGCGCCTCCGCCGGTGTTTTCGGCCGCTGAAAGCGCTTTTATATCTCCGGCATGTTTTCCGGGCGGGGCATCATCGCGGCGACCCGGTAGTCGCACACCGCGGATGCCGGCGGACTGCCCCAAAGGAGATATGACATGGCTGCTGGCACCGTGAAGTGGTTCGACGCGGCAAAGGGTTTCGGCTTCATCGAGCAGGACGGTGGCGGCCCTGACGTGTTCGCCCACTTCTCGAACATCGCCGCCCAGGGCTTCCGCGAACTGCTCGAAGGCCAGAAGGTCACCTTCGACATCGCTCAGGGCCAGAAGGGCCCGACCGCCGAGAACATCGTTCCCGCCTGACACTGACGCGCACTCGCAGCTGGGGCCCGCATCCTTCGGGGTGCGGGCCCCAGCTGCTGGAACGTCCCGCCGTGATGCCACCTGCGGGATGGCCGCCACCCAGGGACCCGCACCCGGGATGCGGACCTCTTCGGAGCCGCCCCCAAACCGACGTCCTGATGTCACGTCCGTTGACATGACATGGCATGACCTATTTCAGCGCCTGCGCCGACACGCATTTTCGGTGGGCCGGGTCCGCTTTCGCATTCATTCGGCCGTTCTTGTGATTACCCGCGCTGCTCTTCCGCTGCGGGAATTCCTTGATACGTGCCGTATCAAGGAAGGTTCTGAATGAACCCCACACGTACGAACAACCGCTCCTCCCGTACCCGCGGCCGCACTGGCGGCGCCGCTTTCGACTCCGGCTCAGGCTCCGGTTCGGGCCGAGGCAGCCGCTTCGGTTCGTCCGCCCCGAGCCGTTCGGGAGGCCAGAACCGCTCGGGCGGCTACGGCCGGCGACCCGCCGCGGTACAGGGTGAGTTCGCCCTGCCGAAGACGATCACCCCCGCGCTGCCCGCCGTCGAGGCGTTCGCCGATCTCGACATGCCCGCGCAGCTGCTCACCGCACTGGCCGCCGAGGGCGTGAGCGTGCCGTTCCCGATCCAGGGCGCGACCCTCCCCAACACCCTCGCGGGCCGCGACGCCCTGGGCCGCGGCCGCACCGGGTCCGGCAAGACGCTGGCCTTCGGCCTGGCCCTGCTGGCTCGTACGGCCGGACAGCGCGCCGAGCCCAAGCAGCCCCTCGCGCTGGTCCTCGTACCGACGCGCGAACTCGCCCAGCAGGTCACCGACGCGCTCACCCCCTATGCCCGGGCAGTGAAGCTGCGGCTGGCGACCGTCGTCGGCGGTATGCCCATCGGCCGCCAGGCCCACGCGCTGCGCGGCGGCGCCGAGGTGGTCGTGGCGACGCCGGGACGGCTCAAGGACCTCATCGACCGCGGCGACTGCCGACTGAACCAGGTCGCGATCACCGTCCTGGACGAGGCCGACCAGATGGCCGACATGGGCTTCATGCCCCAGGTCACCGCCCTGCTCGACCAGGTCCGCCCCGAAGGCCAGCGGATGCTCTTCTCCGCGACCCTGGACCGCAACGTCGACCTCCTGGTCCGCCGCTACCTCACCGACCCCGTCGTCCACTCCGTCGACCCTTCCCAGGGCGCGGTCACCACGATGGAACACCACGTCCTGCACGTGCACGGCACGGACAAGCAGGCCACCGCCACCGAGATCGCCGCCCGCGACGGCCGAGTGATCATGTTCCTCGACACCAAGCACGCGGTGGACCGCCTCACCCAGGACCTCCTCAACAGCGGGGTCCGCGCCGCCGCGCTGCACGGGGGCAAGTCGCAGCCCCAGCGGACCCGCACCCTGGCCCAGTTCAAGACGGGACACGTCACCGTCCTGGTCGCCACGAACGTCGCCGCCCGCGGCATCCACGTCGACAACCTCGACCTCGTCGTCAACGTGGACCCGCCGACCGACCACAAGGACTACCTGCACCGCGGCGGCCGTACCGCGCGCGCCGGCGAGTCCGGCAGCGTCGTCACCCTCGTCACCCCCAACCAGCGCCGCGACATGACCCGCCTCATGGCCGCCGCCGGCATCGTCCCCCAGACCACCCAGGTCCGCTCCGGCGACGAAACGCTCCACCGCATCACCGGCGCCCAGGCCCCCTCCGGCATCCCCGTCACCATCACCGCCCCGGTGTCCGAGCGGCCCAAGCGCAGCGCCGCCTCGCGCGGCCGTCGCAGTCCCGCCTCGGCCGCACGGCGCGCGAGCACGCGGCAGTCCGCCGTCGATGCGGCGGCCTGAGAACCACTTGCTCAGAAAACTGGCCCATCTCTGCAGGAGGCATGTCTTGACGCTGGTCCAGATGCAGCCCCGCTCGGCGAACGCCAACCCCGTACACCGGACGGTGGACGACGCCATGGAGGCGGCCGGCCCGCAGATCTGTGACGACATGACGGTCGAAGTGGCCCTGTCCGTCATGGCCAGTGCCCGCGCGGGACATCTACTCGTCTGCGACGAGGACGGCCTGTGCACCGGACTGGTCACCCAGCCCCAGCTCGCCGCCATCCGTGACAGCGACGCGTACACGGACCGGGTCCGGCTGCGTGACGTCCTCGGCGACCGAGGGCCGTTCACCTCGCCCCGGACCACGATGGCCGAGGCCGAACACGCGATGCGCTACCGTCGGCTCGACGCCCTCCCCGTCGTCGACGAACACGGCAGCGCTCTGGGCATCCTCGCCCTCGCACGCTGAACGACCTCACACGGTCGGACCATTCACCTCTTCTCCCTGTGAGGCATCATGCGCTGCGTCATCGCCCGCTTCCCGTTCGACCTCACCAAGAGCGGTGTCCTGGAATCCATGAAGGGCGTCAAGCCCGAGGAGGTCGTCGGTGAGTCCGTGATCATCGGCCGCCGAACCTACCCCGTCAAGCAGGTCGGCCGGGTCGTCACCCGCCAGGACCCCCGCGACTTCAGCGCCGGCGAAGTCATCCGCGCGATGACCCAGCTCGGCTTCACCTGCCGCGGCCTTCCCACGGCGGCCGCGCCCACGCGCGCCCTCAGCCCGCTCCAGCAGGCCTCCGTGATGCTCGGCACCCCCGTGACCGTCTGACGGACGACAAGGGTGCAAGCCGACACCCGAACAGCGGGAGGGGCCCGACCCGGCGCGCCGATCGGGCCCTTCCGCGTACCGGCGGCCCGTCCGACGAGGCCCGGGAAGTCGGGCGCTTCCCGGATGGGCCCGGAGCAGGGCAGGACTCGCATACGTGAGACCCGCGCGTGCCGTTGGTGCGACGCCCGTCTGCTGTACGTACTCGGCCGCAGTGGGTGAAGGTGGGTCCATGAGCATTCGACGTGCAACCTGGAACCGCTTCCTCAGGCATCCCGGCGGCCAGTTCGCAGTCGTCGCCGTACTGATGTTGGTCTTGTTTGCGCTGGTCGGCCTCGGAGTGACGTTCGCTCTCGGTGTGCTCTTCGGCGGTAACTGGATGGTCTTCTGAACACAGTTGCGGGAGCCATCCGCCGGCTGGTGGTGCGTCACTGCTGCTCGAAGTGTTTCTGAAGCCAAGTGAGCAAGGCCGCGAACTCGCGGGTCATGGCGGCGTCCGACTGCTTGAGGACCGTCGAGCGGCCGCCGTCCTCCACGGTGATCGTGTAGCTCATCGCATCCCTGGCGAGGCTGGGCCGGTCCACCGTGGGCGTCGGGGCGGCCGCCGCCACCAGCTGGGCGAGCTCCGCCGCAGCGTTCTCGGGCAGCGCGTCTGTGTCCCATACCCTGGGCGGGAGGCGGAGGCCGGATGCCGCCGCCAGCCCGCCGTATGTCGCCAGAGTCACCTTCATCGCGCGCGACCTCGGGTGGTCACCAGGTCCGCTTCAGCGCGGCCATGTCCTTGGCCAGCCCCGTCACCTTGGCGTTCAGTTCCCCGACCTGCCTGGTCAGAGCTGCCAGACCGTCCTGCCGGCCCACGCCACCGTTACCGTTGACCGCAAGGCTGCGTGCCCTGGCGACCCCGGTCGGGATACGACTGATCTGGATTTCCACTTCCTGCCACGCCGTCAACACGGTGGACTGTTCGGCACTGTCGACGCCGAACAATTCCCCGGCCTTCTGGAACGTGGTGTCCGCGAATTCCTGGAACGTGGTGTCCCTGCTGGACGCTCTGAGCGATTCGTGCCAGATGCGTCCGGCGGTCTCCCATGCGAATCCGCCGATGCCCACCGCCGTCAGGAAGAAGGCCTTGTTCGGAATGCCGGAGTTGTAGTGCACCGCGCCGTAGTCCCCGTCCTCCGTGTCGGGTAGGTGGACGAATCTGCTCATACGGTCGGGCTGGGGGTCCCTGCCGAACTGGGCATTGTTGTACGCATGCCCCGGCGCCTTCATCGATCGCAGGGCGTCGGCATCGATTCCCGGGGTCCATATGTCAGCCCCGATCAGCCAGTCCGCCTCTTCGGCCGACTGCTTCAGCGACCACTGTTTGACCAGCGACCCGAAGACGTCCGAAATCGACTCGTTCAGGGCGCCGGACTGGTTGTGGTACTCGAGCCCCGCGATGTATTCGGTGACTCCGTGCGTCAACTCGTGGGCGATCACGTCGAGGGATCCGGTGAGGTTTCCGAACTTCCTCCCGTCCCCGTCGCCGAAGATCATCTGCTGTCCGTCCCAGAACGCGTTGTTGAACTTCACGCCGAAGTGGACGTACCCGTCGAGGCGCATTCCCCGCCCGTCGATCGAGTTGCGCTGAAACACCTCTTTGTAGAAATCGCGTGTCAGGCCGAGCCCGTCGAACGCCTGGTTGACGGCCTCGTCCGATGGCTCCGGTCCGTCCTCCGGCCTGGCCAGGGACGCGGATGGGAGGAAAGCCCCCTGCTCGCAGTCGAAAACGGTGCGCCGAGCGTTGGCCGGGGCGCTCGCGCCGGCGAAGGACGCTCGGATCCCTCGCTCACCGCGCAAGTGAGCGGTGGTCAGCAGGGTGTCCAGCGCGGCCTGGCGCACCTCACTGTCCTCGCTCTCGAGGAGCTTCTTCAGAAGGTACGGGGGGATGATGCAGTTGAGTCGGCAGGTCCTGCTCATAGGACACCTCCTGATTAAGAGGACCGACGGTTAAACATTCATCAACAAGCGGAAGATTCGCGACGTCAACGTGGCCAGACGCAGCATTGCCACGGGCCCTCCGAGGGGCTCGGGGTGGATGCGTGGCATCGAATACAAACGGACGGCGGCTCTGGGCCTGGCAGCAGCACGAGAAGGCTGGCGCCGACCGGCTGCGCTTCCAGAGGGGGGCCACGCTGATATCACCAGTCTCCGGCCGCCCGAAGTGACTGGCAAACGCAACGCAGCACGCCGGATATCAGCCCAAGGCGGGGCTCCCGTTCGGGGCGGTTCGGCCGGGGTCAGTGCGTGTCGGCCGCTGCTGCCAGGAGCTGACGAAGGGCGGGGCCCGGTACGCCGGGCAGAACGGCGAGGAAAATGGTGATCGGCGGGGCAGCCAGCGGGCGGATGGCGGTGCCGGCGACCTCAGGAAGTCCGGTCACCTCGTAGAAGACGGTCCAGGACGGTGCCCGGTCGCCTTCCGCGCCGATCGCGGTGAGGGTGTCCTGGAGGTCGGTGAACGGCGCGGCGGCCGTCGGCGCGTGACCGATGGCCTCCCGGAACGCACTCGTCACCAGGTCGTGGAACGGGGCATTGCGTTCGCGCTCCGCCAGCCGCAGCGGCAGCTCGGCGAGGTCGCCGAGAGCGGGCCTCGCCAGGGCCGCTGCCGGATGCCGCGCGGGTAGGGCGACGTAGAGGGGGTCCTGCCAGAGCGGGAGCAGTTCCAGGCCGGGGGCGACGGGCAGGGCCCGTACGAGAGCCGCGTCCAGTGCGCCGGTACGGACGGCCGCGAGCCGTTCGGAGGCCGGCATCCGGCGGACCCGTACGCGCAGGTCCGGGGCCAGATCCGCGAGCCGGGACAGCAGCCGGTACACCCGGTCCCCAGGCCCTCGTACGGCGCCCAGGTCGAGCGCGCCGGTCTCCCCGGCGGCAATCCGCTCGGCGGTCCGCCGGGTCCGGTCGGCCGCGTCGAGGACGGATCTCGCCTCGGGCAGCAACCGGGCTCCGGCCGCCGTCAGGGCAACCCGGCGAGTGGAGCGCTCGAAGAGGGTGAGGCCGAGTTCACGCTCCAGGCGGCGCACCTGCTGGCTGACCGCGGACTGGACGATGTGGAGCCGCTCGGCGGCTCGGGCGAAGCCGCCCTCCTCGGCCACTGCCACGAAGTACCGCAGTTGCCGTATTTCCATTCCCGGGCCCCCTGGACTCATCCGATTCATCACGAGTGGTGATCGCTGTAGGTCGGGAACGGTTCTGGTTCACGGCTTCTTCCCCAGGTCGAATGGAGGCCGGACGTACGGAGGACCGTACCGAGGAGAGGAACTTCAACCATGGGTGAGGGCAAGGTGCGGGACACGGAGACGGCGGCGGTTGTCGTGCAGGCGCAGGACGCGGAGTATGTGCCGCTGCCGCACGGCGGAGGGTTCACCTTGCTGATGGACGGCGGCCCGCTCGCCGTCAACCGCCTCGCCCTGGGTCCCGGCGCGGCGGGAGCCCGGCCCCACGTCCACTCCAGCGCGGCGGAGCTTTTCCATGTGCTGTCCGGGACGGTGGAGTTCCGGCTGGGAGGCACGGTCGAGGAAGTCGGCCCGGGCGGCCTGGTGCTGGTGCCGCCGGGCCTGCCGCACGCCTTCGGCGCCACGACGGACGGACCGGCCGAACTACTGGTCGTGATGAACTCGTCGGCGGAGCGGTTCGAGTACTTCCGGGCCCTGGGCCGTATCCAGCACGGGCTGCAGCCCTTCACCGACCTGCTTCCCCTCCAGGACCAGTACGACGTGCACTTCGTCGACCATGCGTAGGCCATCTCGGCGCCCGATCGGCAGCGCGGGCGGCTCGGGCAACGCTGTGCGCCCGGATGCCAGGCGTGGATCGTGGCGCCCCGACGGCGGGCTCGGCGGTCCTGCGCCAGGACCGCCGAGCAGGGCTGCCGTGGCGTCAGTTCATGAACAGCACCCGCGTGTTCGGTACGAGCTTTCGGTTGACGCTGGTGCTCTGCACGAAGATGGTGAAGTCGTCGTTGTGGTCCGGCTTGACGCGGACTTCAGAGTCGGGCAGGCCGAGCAGGGCTCGGGCCTCCGGTCCCGAGTAGACCCGGTCCGTCTTCTTTTCCAGCACCGCGATCTGCTTTCGTGCCTGGACCTTTTCCGACTTGCTCAGCTGGTAGAACGCGCAACCGGTGCGATAGGTGTGCCCGGACTCGACGACCCATTCCCGTATGGCCGCCGCGCGCGTCACGGGAATCAGCTGGTACTGCGACGGATCCACCGGTGTGAGACCGGCTGCCTCGATGGTCTCCTTGTTGACCTTCTCCGCACCCGTGGAGAATACCGCCCGCGATCCACGGATTCCCTTGGTGCGGCCCACCATGAAGTTCTCGGTGGCTTTCAGGATGACCTGTCCGGCCTCTTCCAGACCTTGTGTGCTCGTGGCGTCCCAGATGGCGATGTTGTCCTTCGGGAAGCCGCACTGCATGGCCTCGCGCTTGCCCATCTGGTCCGGCACGAGGACGGCCAGCGTCCAGTTGTCCGCCTGAGTCGCGATCATCGTGGCCACGGCCTGCACCAGTTCACGCGGGTTCTGGGCCGGAGCGTCCGGGCAGCGGTGACTTGCGTTCTCCTGTCCGTCCGTCAGCACGAAGGTGAGGAAGCTGTGGTCGCCGTAAAGCTGAGCGGTCTGGGCGAGTTCCCGCTGCGACTTCAGCGTGGCCGCCAGCAGAGCCGTCATTCCACCGACGCGGTACATCTGCTTCAGGGACGGCATTCGCAGCACGTCCTTGTCGTAGATGACGCACTCGACCTTGTCCGCGAAGACGTACACCGTGACGCGGGTTTCCTGGTCCAGTTCCTTCGACCGGCGGGCCAGATAGGCGATTTGCTCGTCGGCGACTTCGACCACCTTGCCACTCAGATGTGACATGGACGAACTCGCATCCAACACGAGAGCAACGTGATTGATGTAGTTCTGCTTTCCGGCCATGACGGCTCCCCCTCTTTCCCGACTGGAT
This sequence comes from Streptomyces sp. NPDC059564, assembly GCF_042735575.1. Taxonomy (NCBI): domain Bacteria; kingdom Bacillati; phylum Actinomycetota; class Actinomycetes; order Kitasatosporales; family Streptomycetaceae; genus Streptomyces; species Streptomyces sp. NPDC059564. The sequence goes on from NZ_JBHWBP010000254.1 coordinate 10,509, forward strand.
GCTCCTATCCTCCCACCCACCACTGACAATCGATCTTGGACGCAGGATGCCGTCGCCCCTGCACAGCAGGCAGCACCCCGTGCAGTACTGGCAGTTCGGGCGTGGAGCCGCGCGCACGGACCGGTCCGGGACGGCACCCAGATGACGAACCTGGGGGCGCCGGGGTGGGTGTGCGGTTGTACCCGGCAGGCGGCACAGCCCGGACCCGGTCCGGGCTGTGCCGTGGAGTGATCATGGCCGTCGCGCCCGGGGTCAGTGACACCGGCTTCCCGCCGAACCGCTTCTCGTACGCGAGGCGGGGTGCGCGGTGGGCTCGTGTGCCGGCCCGCTCTGGTCCGCTCGTTCAGTCGGTGAAGACTTGGACGATGCGGTTGCCTGCGACGGCGACGCCGGTTTTGGTGAAGCTGCAGTTCTTGATGTTGCTGGAGTGGATGCCGCTTGCGAGCCAGCCGTCGACGTGTGTCTTCTCATCGCCCGAGCCCCAGGCGATGTTCTCGGCGGACGCGTTGAACGTCGCCCCGGCCTTCTTGAGCCGGTCCTGAATGCTCGAGCCGTCCGAGCCCTTGTGGTCGGTGGTGGTGTCGTTCGCGTATTCCTGTCCCGCGGCGGTCAGTTTGGGTTCGACGGTCAGCGGCTGGCAGCATACCTGAGTTCGAGCCTGG
>NZ_JBHWBP010000255.1:0-11149 GCF_042735575.1 Streptomyces sp. NPDC059564
CGACCTTCATGACACTCCTCCTTGAGTGGTTAACCACTCACACATGACGCCCGAAAAAGGGCGGGGCTGCACGCCCCGCCGAAAAGCCCAGCCGTCCGGTCGCGCCGGACGTCAGTAGTGCGTGATACCCGCGGACAGCGTTCGAATCCAGGGGGCGTCCACCTCGTCGGCCCCCATGGAGACGATGAGGTGACACAGCATGCCGAGCGCGAAGAACTGCTGGACCTGCTCCTCGGTGCCGCCGGAAGCGCCGCGTACGTACTCCACCAGCCGGGCATAACCCTGCTGGACCGCCTCCCGCACGGCCGGCTCGGAGACGGCCGCGGCTTGGGCGTGGAGCTGGATCAGCATCAGGTCGTTATCGCTGATCAGCAGCGCGTACGAGTCCCCCATGGCCTCCAGGACCACCTCGGCGGAGCTGCCCTTCGCCTCGACCGCCGCCCGCTCCAGACTGGCCCGTACCTGCACGAAGCAGTGTTCGACCACGGCGGTGAACAGCGCCTCCTTGCTCGGGAACAAACGGTAGACGTACGCCTGCGAGATGCCGGCCGCCTTCGCCACCTCGGTCGTGGTGGTGCCCCAGTAGCCGCGCGTCGCGAAGGCGCCGATGGCGGTGCGCAGCACCGTCTCGCGGCGTTCCTCGGCGGTGGACAGCTTGCGGGGGCGTTCGCTCTTCATGTGAGTACTCAACCACTCACACTCTTGTGTGTCAACGCATCCCCTGTGTTGGCGGATCCGGGCTTTCTCGGCGCCGCGCGAGGGGGCGGCCGGGTCCGGCCGACGGTGGTACGGCGCGGTCGGGTCCGCACCCCTCGCCACGGCCACTGAGAGCGCGCCCGCCGCCTACACCTGCAACTCCGGGAACTTCTGCATCTACAGCGGCTGGAACGGTGGCGGGGAACACTGCGAGTTCCCCGACGCCCAGAAGGCGAACACCAGATCCGATCCTTCAAAAAGCAGTAACCGCCTGCGGAACTCCGTTCCCCTCCGCCGATCCGTGTCCCGGCGGAGGGAATCTTTCCCTTTCCGGGGGTGCGGAAAATGCAGTGGTCGTCCGGCCTGCCGTGCCGGTAACGTCCGGTCCCCTGACCAGCCGTTCCGGCACGACCTCCGACGTTCAGTGAGCGCGATATCCATGACCGGCCCGAAAGTGACGACGACCCTGTGGCGCCCGACGGGCCCGGAGGAGCTGGACCTCGTCCGTGAACTGGACTGGCGGGCCTGGCCGCCTCGCCTCCCCGAGCAGCCGATCTTCTACCCCGTCCTCGACGAGGACTACGCGATCAAGATCGCCAGGGAGTGGAACGTGCGGCACAGCGGCGCCGGCTTCGTCACCCGCTTCGAGGTCGGCTCGGAGTTCCTGCGCCGCTACCCCGTCCGACAGGTGGGCGGGCGGACGATCCTCGAACTGTGGGTTCCGGCCGAAGAGCTCGACGAGTTCAACGCCCACATCGTCGGCGAGATCCAGGTGGTCCACACGTTCCGATGATGCGCTCAGTGCGGTGCGGTGCGCGCCGGACACCGGTGCACGGCACCGGAATCCCTGCGCTATGCTTGATCTTGTTCTCGCGGCCGTAAAGACGGTGGTGGGACCGGCGTTGGTGGTCCAAGGAAAGACACCCCACTTCCCGTGGGGGAATGCAGGTGCAAGGCCTGCCCAGCGCTCGATCAAGGCCCCGGCCTCCTCAGGGAAGCCGGGGCCTTCGTTGCTGTGATGAACGCCTTCGGCGCCGGACGCTTCCGCCACGGGAGGGTCCTGCTGTGTCCGTCAGCTCCGGCGGAACCAGCGGCGCACACCGGACGAGCCGGCGGCAGGTGCGGGTGTGGACGGAGTCTGCGCCGGGATCGGGGAAGGCGCCGCCGTGGCAAAGGGCGCCAGCGTCTTGAAGCCGTCGTGCAGGACGACGGTCGGGGTGATGCGGCGCAGCGCGGCCCGTACCAGGGTGAGCGGGTGGTCGGGGAACTCGGCGTCCCACTCCTCGTGGTCACCCACGTGGAACGGCAGTCCTCCCTCGACGCCGGGCCCGTACGGATGCGGGACGAAGTACCGCTCGGGACCCGTACGGGCCAGGACCACGGCCTCACGGACCCCGGTCATCGAGCCCTCGCCGGCCTGGACCTTCACCACGGTGCTGCACGTGGCCCGCGGCACCGTCCAGGAGCCGAGGAAGACCTGCCCGTGGCCGTTCGGCCGCCGGACCTTGACGAGTTGTCCGACGGCGGGGACGGAGTCCACCGTGCCCACCACCGCCTCGATCAGGCCCGCGCCGGCCGAGGCCACGGACCGGGCGAGCCCGTGGCGCAGCCGGTCGGGCTCGTCGAGCGGGGCGGGCAGGTCCGGGACGAGGCCGAAGAAGTGGACCGACAGGACGAGGCCGTGTGCGTCGGTCCACACCCCCGGCTCCTGTTCGGTGAAGCCGGTGAGGTCGAGGCTGGTGATCGGTGTCATGCCGATCATCATCGCCATCGCGTCACCGGCCGCCGCGAGCAGGGGCGGGTGGGCGGTACCGGCGCCCGGCCGGGGAACCCGGTGGGGCAGCCGATCGCACCCCGCGCGCTCCTCCGCCGGGGTGGTTCCCGGAGCTCGGGTGGGCGAGGTACGGCACGGCCCGCGGAGTGCGGCCGGTGCCCGGTACGAAGCTGTGCGCTGCTCCCCGCATGACGCGCGACGACCGGAGGTCCGTACGCCCATGACCCACGCACACCTCAGACCGGCTCAGCGCCGCCGCCGGCCCGGCGGGAGGGCCGGGCTGCCGGCCGCGCTCGGCCTGGTGCTCGTCCTCCTGCTGCCCGGCACCGCCCTGGCGGCCCCCGGCGATCTCGACCCCTCCTTCGGTCCCGACGGCCGGGTGACGACCGTCTTCCCCGGGTACTCGGAAGGCCACGACATCGCGCGGCAGGCCGACGGCAAGCTGGTCGTGGCGGGCCGGAGCGAGGCCGGCTTCGCGCTCGCCCGCTACAACACCAACGGCGGCCCCGACACCACCTTCAGCGGTGACGGCATGGTGACGAGCGACTTCGGCGGTGGCGCCCACGTGGCCAACGCCGTGGCGGTGCAGCCCTCGGACGGGAAGATCGTCGTGGCGGGCACCACCGAGGTGCCCGGGGACGAGGGCGGTTGCTGCTTCTTCTCCGTGGCCCGCTACAACACGGACGGCAGCCTGGACACCGGCTTCGGCGACGGCGGCCTCGTACGGGTCGACGAGTTCGGCGGGTCCGCGGACGGCGCGGACGTGGCGGTCCAGCCCGACGGCAGGATCATCGCCGCGGGCAAGGGCGGCGGTGGCGGCTTCGCGCTGGTCCGCCTGACCGCCGGCGGAAGCCTGGACCCGAGCCTCGTCGGTGACGGGGCGGTGGTCGCGGGCTTCACCCCGACCTCGCCCCAGGACGCCGGCGGCATCGCCCGGGGCATGGCCCTCCAGCCGGACGGCAAGATCCTCGCGGTCGGCTACGTGGGCAACACCGCCTTCGACATCGGCGTCGCCCGCTACAACGGCAACGGCACCCTCGACACCACCTTCAGCGGTGACGGCATGGTGACCGCGGACTTCGGCGGCACGGAGTTCGGCAACGCCGTGGCGGTGCAGCCGGACGGGAAGATCGTCGCCGCAGGTGACGGCGGCGCCGGCGTCGCCCTGCTCCGCTACAACGCCGACGGCAGCGCCGACACCGGATTCGCCGCCGGCGGGCGCACCTCGGTCGGCTTCCCCGGCGACGGCGGGAGCGCCTCCGCCCTGGCGCTCCAGCCGAACGGCAAGATCGTCGTGGCGGGGCAGGCCGACGACCCGAACAGCTCCGAGGCCAACGACTTCGGCCTGGCCCGCTTCAACCCCAACGGCACCGTGGACACCGGCTTCGGCGGCGACGGCTTCGTGGTCACCGGCTTCGGGGACTTCGACGCGGCGCGCGGAGTGCTCGTACAGCCGGACGGCAAGATCGTCGCGGCCGGCTACGGGGCCGGGTTCGCCTTCGCCGTGGCCCGGTACGAGGGCGGCGACGGCACGCCTCCGCCCCCGCCGGCCGCCGACCTGTCGGTGACGAAGACCGGTACGGCCACCGTCAGCATCGGCGACCGCGCCTCGTACACCGTGAGGGTCTCCAACTCCACGGCCTCCACGGCCACCGCGACCGGCGTCACGCTGACCGACACGCTCTCCGGAGCCGGCGTGACCCTCATCTCGGCCACCGCCTCCCAGGGCACCTGCACGACCACCACGACGGCGGCCACCTGCGCCCTCGGCACCCTGGCCCCGGGTGCGAGCGCGACGGTCACGGTCACGGCCGAACCGCGGGCCACCGGCACGCTCACGGACACGGCCAAGGTCACCGCCACCCAGCAGGACCCGGCCACCGCCAACAACACGGCCACCGCCACCACCTCGGTGAACAACGCCCGCGGCTGCACGATCATCGGGACCAGCGGCGCCGACACCTTGAACGGCGGCTATGCCAACGACGTGATCTGCGCGCTCGGCGGGAACGACACCGTGCGCGCGAGCTACGGCAACGACACCGTCCACGGCGGTTACGGCAACGACAACATCGACGGCGGCTTCGGCGACGACACCCTCGACGGCGGTCCCGGCAACGACACCCTGACCGGCTACTACGGCAACGACCGGCTCACCACCACCGACGGCGTCGCGGGCAACGACACCGCCAACGGCGGCAGCGGCACCGACACCTGCACCACCGACGCGGGCGACATCCGCGTCAGCTGCCCCTGACGCCCGGCCCGCCCTTCTCGAAGTGCCGCCGCCGCCCTCGCGGCGGCGGCACGCGCATGCGCCCTCCCGCCGGCGGATCAGGCCCCGTCACCCAGACGAGCGCCCCCCACGACGATGAGCGAAAACGTCGAATCCGAGGAGGAGTTCGAGAAGTCGCCCGGGAGCCCGTAGGGGCAGGTAATGATCGGCGTCGGCGACGACCTCCAGCCGTGCGCCGGGGATGCCGTCGGCGAGGCGTCCGGCGATGACGCCGATCTCCGGGTGGTCGTGATCGCCGACGACGACCATCGTCGGCGCCTCGATCCGGTCCAGACGGTCGACGGCGTCCTCGTCGGGGTCGAGCGCGTGTCCCTTCTCGGCGGCGGCTCCGGCTTCGGCGTTCTCCCGCACCATGGGCTCGATGACGTCGAAACCCGGGGCCCGGTCGCCCAGGTTCGCCCAGAGCGAGAGCTCCAGCTCGGCAATGCGGCGTGCGTCCGATCCACGATGTGCCGCGGCGTACGCATCCATGTCGGGGCTCCGGGGCCACTCGTGCCCGCCGACGGACGCCCCGATCAGCGCCAGCGAGCGGACCCACCCGGGGTGTTCGAGGGCGAAGTCGAGCGCGACCTCGCCTCCCATGCTCAAGCCGACGAGCTCCGCGTCCTGGAAGCCGAATCGGTCCAGGACCGCCAGCAGGTCGTCTTCGTAGCGGAACGGCGCGGTCGCGGGCGTCGAGCGTCCATGACCCCTGGCGTCGTAGCGAACCACGGTGTGACGCCGTGCCAGCGCGGCGAAGACGCGGTTCCACAGGCGGCTGTCGTGGACCGGTCCGTGGAGCAGGACGAGCGGAGGGCCGTCCCCGGCCCTCTCGGCCCAGAGGTGGCCTCCGCCGGCGACGGGGATCGGCTCGGTGGTCGTCATGCCCCCGATTCGATCACACCGCCGCCACGCGGTTGCCCGGCAACCCCTCGGTCAGGCGGTACAGCGGATCATGGTCAGCGGCCGGTTGGCGGCGTAGTCCGCCCAGTACTCCTCGCCGAACTTCTCCACTCCGGCCTCCGAAACGTCAAGCCGGACCCACTCGATCCCGGTGAATCCGGCCGCCGTCAAGGTCTGCTCGTACGTCTCCTTCGACGGCGTGGTGGCCTCGAACGAGACCGGCGGATCCAGCAGGGCCGTGAGCCGGATGCCCGGGCCGATCTCGTTGTCCTTCCCGGTCGACTCGCACAGGAACCCGTACTTCTCCAGCGACGGACCGCCGAAGTCGAAGCCCGGGTTCTGCACGAACAGGTAGAACGCGCCGCCGGCGACGAGACTGCGCCGGATGTTGTGCATCATCCGTTCGATCTCGGAGACGTCGCTCGCGTAGTTGAACGCCTGCACGGCCACGGCGACGTCAAACGGCTGGTCGAAGACCTGCAGGGTGGCCGTGTCGCCGACCTCGTACTCGATGCCGAGGGGCTCGGCCCGTTCGAGCGCGTCGGCCGCGTCGACCATCGCGCCGGAGATGTCGAATCCGAAGACACGGGACGCGCCGCGGCGCTTGAGCTCGCGGCTGTAGAAGCCGGTACCGCAGGCGATGTCGAGCACGGACTTGCCGGTGACGTCGCCGACCAGGGCGAGAAAGCCCGGTACCTCGGCGTAGCGAATGATGGGCAGGGTCTTGAAGCCCTCGAAAGCTTCACCGATACCGTCGTACAACTGACCACTCATCGTGTGGGTCCCCCTCGATTCGTGGCGTCGGCTCTCATGACGAGCCGCGGCCCTCGGCGGGAAGTCTGCTCCGTCACCCATGGGACCCCGTACTGGTCGAACACACAAACCTGCTGGTGGTACCGCCGAGGTGCACACAAAAGATCACAGCTCCTTCGGGTCGGGGATGGCCGGCCCAACGGGCAGGCCGGGCCCGAGGATTGGGCATCGCACCGGTGCGGGCGGCTGCGCCCGCGGCCTTCCGGTTCCACCGTGGCGATCAAGGGGCGCCCTGAGCCGCCGGCCGACGCGGCCTTCCGCTTCGGCGGGGCCGGGCTGTCGGGCCCTGGGCGGGCCCTGGCCCCGGCGGACGCCGCCGTCCTCGCGGTGCGGCCCCGGTACGGCGGTGGTTCAGTGGAAGGAGAAGGAAGCCGGAATCAGGACTCGGGGGCGAGAGAGACGATCGAGGGAGGCCGTGACCATGAACGGCTTCAAGCTTGGCGAGCCCCTGGACCAGAAGCAGGACAGCTTCACCAACACCGCCCCGCCGGTGGTGTTCAGCACCCAGGCGACCGGATTCGTAGAGCTGAAGACACCGCAGGAGCTGCAGGCCTGGGAGGAAGCCCTTCGGACGACCACCGGTCTGGAGGTCTCCGCCGACACCATGGCCGGCCGCGCCTGTGAGACGGGGTGCGGACCCAACTGCTGTTCCGACATGTGCGACGCGGCATGATCCTGGCCCTGTCGTTCCACGAGGACCTGCACGCCATCGCGGTGCAGCACGCGGTGCGCGCCCGCGGTGAGGAGTTCCACATCGTGGAGTGCGATGCGGTGAGCGGCAGACCGGGCCTGACCTGGCACCTGTCCGGGACGCCCGACGGGTCCGGTGCCTCGGCGGCGGTGCCGACGTCGGAGGGCCTGACGGTGTCCCTCGCGCAGGCGGAGCTGCTGTGGTGGCGCCGCGCGCGGGCGGACCAGCAGCTCACCATGTCCGCCGCCGCGTCGCAGGACGCGGGTCTCGGCGCGCAGCAGGTCAGCCTGGTCAACAACGACTGCCGCGGCGCGCTGGCGGGCATCCTCGCCGCCTCGTTCCGCGGCGAGTGGATCTCGCCGCCGGAGGCGACCGACCGGGCGTCGGACAAGGTCTACCAGCTGTGGGTCGCCCGGCAGGCCGGTTTCCGGGTGCCGCGGACGCTGATCACGCAGTCGCGTGACGAGGTGGTCGACTTCACCCGCGCGGTCGGGCGGGTCATCGTCAAGCCGGTCGTGGGCGCGCGGGGCCCGTCCCTGTACACCCGGTGGATCGAGGACCCGCAGGCGCTGCCCGCGGAGTCCTTCGCGGTGTGCCCGGCGACGTACCAGGAGTACGTTCCGGGCCGGCACCACATCCGGCTCAACTGCTTCGGCGAGCGCATGTTCGCGGCGCTGATCGAGACGGAGGAACTGGACTGGCGCCCCGACCTCAACGTCCCGATCACGCGGTGGCCGGTCCCCCGGGACCTCGCCCGGCGGGTCCGTACGGTGCTCGACCGGCTCGGGCTGCCCATGGGCGTGATCGACCTGAAGCTCACGCCGGGAGGCGAACCCGTCTGGCTGGAGGTCAACCCGCAGGGGCAGTTCCTCTTCCTGGAACCGCTCACCGGCGAGCCGCTGACCGAGCACTTCGCCGACTATCTGATCACGACAGCCGCGGCCGCGAACGGCGGACGCCGCCGCTGAGGGCCGTCTTCAGGCGATGAAGCCCAGCGCACCAGCGAGGACGTCCACACACTCGGACTACGGAAGCTCGGGAGCCTGCCACCACGAGCCGCCGGCGGGGGCGAGCTTCCAGAGGCGGTCGGCGGAGGGGTAGGAGGTCTGGAGTTCTGTCCGGCTCTGTCCTGCGGGGTCGACGGGGATGTTGGTGAGGGCCGCGTCGATGTTGGCGGCGGGGCGCCAGACCCACCACGGGGTGTCGGTGTCCTGGCGCCGCTCCTCGCGCACGCTCCAGTTCTGCGCCTCGGAGCCGTCACAGGTACGGACGACCAGGGCGGTTCCCCGGGCCGGCGGGGCGGCGGCGGGCTGGAGGCACTTGCCGGCGTGTTTGTTGCGCAGTACGAAGGTCCACAGGCGGTCCTTGGCGTCCCAGGTGCCACGGGCGGTCCACACCTCGGAGGGGTGGTAGGGCAGGCCCGGGCCCAGCACCACCACCGGGGTGTTGTCCGCGGTGTTGCCGCCGTCGAGGGCGAGGCGGCCGCCGTTGGAGAAACCGATCAGGGAGCGGTCGGTGAACTCGTACACCTTGCTCGTGGCGACGGTGAAGGCGCGGGACGCGCTCGGCGGGGAGGTCACCCCGTCCAGCGTCTGGGTGGCCGTGAGGGCGTACGGTCCGGGCGTCAGCGGCGGGACCGGGGCGCACGACCAGGCGCTGTCGGTCACGCCGGCCTGGCAGACTTCCGCGCCCGAGGAGTCCCGTACGGTGACCCTCGCCCCCGGCATGCCCGATCCCCCGATCCGGGCCGTTTTCGGGGTCTCCCAGGCACCCTCCTCCGGTCGGGTGATGGCCGGTGCCGGTACCTCGAGCCACTGCAGCACCACCCGGCCGGAGCTGCCGTTGGTGTCCGTGGCTCCGCCGCCCGTCCCCGCGTCGGAGCGCAGCGGGTCGCCGCTTTCGGCCGGATCCCGCCCGTCGCCGGGCGTGAGGCGCCGGTTGGTGACCGTCGAGGCCAGGAACCCCGAGCCGCCACCCCCGCCGGCGGCGATGGTGGTGGGGTTGTTGACGGCGCCGCCGCCCCCGCCGGCGTAGCCCGCGCCTCCGCCACCACCGCCCTCGTACAGGGTGCTGCCCTCGTAGTCGTAGCCCCCTCCTCCGCCGCTGCCGCCGAACGAGGGGATGGGCAGGGTGCCGGCGGCCCCCGGTGAGTCGCCCCGGCCTGGCGCTCCGGCGCTCCCGGCGTTCCCGCCGTCGCCGCCGTTGGCGTGGGAGGTTCCGCCCCGGCCGCCGGTCGCGGCGGCGGCGCCCCGGCCCGCCTCCGCTCCCTGCCCGTTGGTGCCGCTCCAGCCGATGCCCCCGTCCGGGCCTCCGCCGGAGCCGCCGGAGGTGGTCCGCGCGCCGCCGCCTCCGCGGTTGGATCCGGCGCCGCCGCCACCGCCGGCGAGGGCCAGTGCCTGAGACGTGGCGGGGGCCCAGATGCCGGACATGCCTCCGCCGCCGGCGCCTTGTCCGCCCTTGCTGGTGCCGTTGCCGCCGGTGCCGCCCCCGCCCCAGCCGCCGGTGCGGCCCTGGCCGCCCTGGCCGACGACGATCCGCAGCTGCTGTCCGGCGGTGACGGGGAGGGTACCGCCGGCGAAGCCGCCTCCGCCTCCGCCGCGGTCGGTCTGCCATCCCGCGCCGCCCGCGCCCCACGCGCGTACGTCCAGTTCCCTGGTGGCGGGGACGGTGAAGTCCTGCACCGCGCCGGTGTAGGTGAAGAACCGGCACCGGTTGTACCCGGCGCCCGGACTGCACTCCTGCTGCGCGGCGCGCTGGGCCGGGTGCGGCGCCGGGTGCTGCGGCGCCCCGGCCGCGGCGGCACCGCCGGGCAGCCCGGCCGTCAGCATCGCGCCGAGGACGGCGGGCGTCAGGATCGCCGCGGCGACGCGTGTGGCGCGCCGGTCCGGCTCCGTCGTGAGTCCCATCCTTCTCGCCCGTCTCATCGCAGCCGTGCCCGGTCGGTGGAACCCGCGGGATCGCCCGCGTTGTTGGGGGTGGGGGCGGAGGGCCGGTTGGAGCGGCAGCGCGCGTATTCGGCGTCGGTGAGCGGCCCGGTGCGCTGGTAGACCCGGTCGGAGAGGCCGGGGGCCGGGGTGTCGATCACGGTGTAGAGGCGCCACTCGTTGTTGGGATCGGCGGGGGTGGAGGTGGGGTTGGTCTTGAACCAGCCTTCGGTGCGCTTGCGGCCGGCCTGGGTCTCCAGCCAGGACACCTCGTCGGGGTTGACCACCTCGGTGACCTGGCGCGCGGTGTCCGGGCTCCAGGCGGGGGTGACGCCCAGGCCGGTGGTCAGCTGCTGGTTGACGTTGGTGGGGGCGCCGGCCCCGGCGGGCGGGATGCCGGCGCTGGCCGGCAGGTCGCTCAGGGTCCGGGAGGAGAAGGAGACGGGCCGGGTGCGCTGGAGCTTCTCTCGGGTGCAGTTGAGATAGATGTCGCCGTTCTGCCGGGCGGGCTCGTAGTAGGAGAACGAGTAGTCCGGGTCCTCGGTGAAGGTGCAGGCGTTGGGTGAGCTGTTGCACTGGGCGACGGCATCGGAAACGGAACGGCTGTCGTTGCCGAGGAAGGCCTGCGACGCCGGGAGCCGTTTCTGCGGGACGGTGCGGTCCAGGGGCGGCGGCACCTGGGAGGCGGCGATGTTCGCGATCAGCGGGCCGCAGGAGTACAGGCCGCCCGCCGTGGTGGAGGTGAAGGTCAGCAGCGGCTCGTACTCGTCGGCGGTGAAGGTGTACGAGCGCTGCTGCGTCCATGCCCCGGTGCCGGGCTGGTTGGGCTGTTTGTTGGGGTCGGACCGGGTGGTCACGGGCTGGGGCTGGCCGCCGGCGCCCCGGACGGTGTACGTCTGGCCCTGCGCGACCATGGCCGGGGTGCAGCTGGCGTCGGTGCCGGGGCTGTCGTCGAAGGTGACCGTGACCCGGGCCCCGGGGCGTACCCCGCGCAGGCGCTGCTTGAAGCTGTAATAGGTGGCGGTGTCGGCGTCGGTGGAGCCGGGGGTCCTGCGCAGCATCACCGCCACCTT
>NZ_JBHWBP010000256.1:0-11138 GCF_042735575.1 Streptomyces sp. NPDC059564
CCTCCGACTTCGTCGGGGACGAGGCGCGGATCGGGTGCGTCGAGCAGGCGCTGCTCGGGCCCAGGGGGCGGCTCGTCCTGGCCGGCCTGACCGACCAGCCGCTGACCGTCACCAACGGCACCCTCTTCAGCTACCTCCAGCACCAGATCCTCGGCCACTACGGATCCGCGGAGAACGCCGTGGCGCAGCTGATCGCCCTGGCCGAAGGCGGCAGGCTGGACTTCTCCCGCTCCATCACCGACGTACTCGTGCTCGCCGACGCGGCGAAGGCCGTCGACCGCCTGCGCACCAAGGAGGGCGACCCCATCCGCCTCATCCTGCGCCCCTGAATCCGTTCCCCGGCCGCCGCGCCCCCCCACGACACGAAAGGCCCGCCATGCCCGTGGACCCCTCCCTCGCCGCCCTGCTCGACCAGCTCAGCGCCGCGCCCGCCCCGCGCGTCCTCGACACCGACCCCGCCCTGCTCCGCGAGGCGAACAAGCAGCTGGGCGCCGGCATCGCCGCGGCGGAGCCGATCGCGGTCGGCTCGGTGGAGGACACCACGGTCCCCGGCCCCGCCGGGAAGATCCCCGTACGCGTCTACAGGCCCGCGACGGACGGCCCCGTACCCACCGTGGTGTTCTTCCACGGCGGAGGCTGGCTCACCGGTGACCTCGACACGCACGACGACGTCACCCGCAGGCTGTGCCGCGACGTGGAGGCCGTGGTCGTCGCCGTCGACTACCGCCTGGCGCCCGAGCACCCCTTCCCGGCCGCCTACGACGACTGCCTCGCCGCGGCCCGCCACGTCGCCGACCACGTCGACGACTACGGCGCCCGCCCCGACCGGCTCGCCCTGGCAGGCGACAGCGCCGGCGGGAACCTGGCCGCCGCCGTCGCCCTCGCCTTCCGCGACGAGCACCGGCCCCTGGCAGCCCAGCTCCTCGCCTATCCCGCCGTGGACTTCGACGGCGAGTACGCCTCCCGCACCGAGAACGCCACCGGATACGTCCTGCGCCACCAGGACGTCCTCGACCTGCAGCGGCTCTACGCCGGCGACGACCCCGCCGTCCGCGCCTCCGCCCCCGTCTCCCCACTGAGAGCCGCCGGCCTCGCCGGCCTCGCCCCCGCGGTGATCGGCACCGCCCAGTACGACCCCCTGCGCGACGAGGGCAACGCCTACGCGGCCGCGCTCACGAACGCGGGCGTGGAGGTGTTCGCCCGTACGTACGACGGGCTGATCCACGCCTTCCTCAACCTCTTCCGCATCTCCCCGGCGGCCGACGCGGCCGTCACCGAGCTGTTCGCCCAGCTCAAGAACCGGCTCACCTGAGCAGAACGGCCACCAGGCGCTCGCTCGTGTCGCGTGCGTCGAAGGAGGCGCCCGGGGGCCGTGTCATCAGCAGGTGGTGGACCGTACCGACGAGGGCGAGCGCGATGGTGTCCGCGTCCGCGCCCTCCGGTACGCGGCCGCGCGCCCGTTCGGCCTCCAGATAGCCGACGACCGACCGCTGCCTCCCCGCGTACCCCTGCACACCGGACTCCAGCGCCCGCCGCGCGTGCAGGGAAGCGGCCGGCCGGGTCATGGCCAGGCCCACGACCGCCGGATCCAGGGATTCCAGCAGCGCCACCGCGAACGCGACGAGGTTGTCCGCGACCGCGCCCTGCCCCACCCGGTCGGCCAGACCCGCCGCCGAGCGGGCACTGCGCGCGAAGCGGTCCAGGACGAGTTCGGCGACGAACTCGTCCAGTCCCGAGAAGTGCGCGTGCAGGACCCCCTTGGCGCACTCCGCCTCCTCCGTGACCGCCCGGCTGGTCAGCGCGGCCGCGCCGTCGCGGGCCACGACCCGTTCGGCGGCAGCGAAGAGCCGCTCGCGCAGGTCCGGGATCGCCACTCCACGCGGGGACATGGGGCCTCTTTCCTCAAGCCGATTGCAGGTATGGGCGTACGCCCATACTCTTTGGGCACTTGCCCATTCTATGGCGTGGAGGCCTCCCGTGGATCAAGCGAACCAGGTGAACCAGGCGCATCAGGCGGACCGAATGGCCAACAGGGATCAGGCGCAGGCCTGGAACGGCTACGAAGGCTCCTACTGGGCCCGCCACCAGAGCCGCTGGGACGCCGTCAACGACGGTTTCAACCAGCCTCTCCTCGACTCCGCCGCCATCGGGCCCCGCGACCGGGTCCTCGACATCGGCTGCGGAGCCGGCCGCACCACCCGCCTCGCCGCGCTCCGGGCGCGCGAGGGCGCGGCCGTCGGCCTGGACCTGTCGGCCCCGATGCTCGACCGGGCGCGCGCGAGCGCCGCCCGCGAGAAGGCGGACAACGTCCACTTCACCGAAGGCGACGCCCAGGTCCACCCCTTCACCCCCGGCGGCTTCGACGTGGCCGTCAGCCGGTACGGGGTCATGTTCTTCGCCGACCCCGAGGCGGCCTTCGCGAACATCGGGCACGCGCTGCGCCCCGGCGGCCGCCTCGCCTTCGTCTGCGCGGCGGCGCCCGAGCGCAACGACTGGCTCCGGGCGCTCGCCGCACTGCGCGGCATCCTCCCGGTCGGGGACTTCGGCGCCCCGGGAGCCCCGGGAATGTTCTCCCTCGCGGCTCCCGGACATGCCTACGGCCAGCTCGAAGCGTGCGGCTTCGAGGATGCCGAGGCCGTACGCGTCGAGGCGTACGGGGACTGGGGACGCGACGCCGAGGACGCCGCGGCGTTCCTGCTGGACTCCGGCCCCGGCCGCCATCTCCTCGACCAGGCCGGGCCCGCGGAGGGCGAACGCGCCCACCAGGTCCTCGCCGACACCCTGCGCCCCTACGAAAGGGACGGCTCCGTACGGATGGTCAGCTCGTCCTGGCTGGTCACCGCCCGGAAGCCCGCATCCCCCTGACCGGGTGTCCCCGCGCCGCCCGGCGCGGGGACACCCGGCCGCTCCTACAGCGGCGGCCGGGTCGGCTGGGTCCGCCAGAAGGCGCACTGGTGGTCCGCCGGGAACGACGAACCCGCCCGCGTCGCAACGGGGTTGAGCGTCAGCACCGTACCCGTCCCGGCGCCGGTCGCCGGCCAGGCGGCCTGACCCGGTACGACCGGCGAGCCGAAGCGCGCGAACGCACCCCAGTAGCGCTTCATCCGCGTCGCGAGGGCCACCTGGACCGGGGTCAGCGGCCGGTCGCCCGCCGTGAAGTCGTGCAGGTACGCCAGCTCGGCACTGTGCGCGTTCGACTCGTCGAGGCCGGGAACCTGCGCACCCGCCAGGGTGGGGGAGTCAGGGTCATCGAACTCGTACGCGTACGTGGGTACTTGGGAGGCGAAGAGCTGCGCCGTCCACGCGGTGTGGCAGGCGAAGGAGGAGTCGGTCATGACCGCCGACAGCGCCAGGTACGCGGAGCCGTACGCCGAGACCGGATAGCGGGCGAGCACCTCGGGCCCCGCCGCCCCGTACCCCGCCAGAATCTGCGCGGTGTACTCCTGCTCCGTCAGCCGGGGCTGCGACAGTGCCACGAACAGCCGTGACTCGGAACGGGTGCTCCCGATCAGCACCGGCACCTTGTTCCAGTCCCCGCTCCCGATCGCCGCGGCCGGATCCACCGGCAGCAGCCCGTCGCCCGAGGCCGGACCCGAGGTCGGCAGCGTGCGCGCCGCCTCGACCAAAGCCGCGGCCGGGGCGGCGCGCAGGCACGCGGCGACCCCCGCCGGGTCGGCGCAGCCCGCGCGCTCGGCGAACGCCCGCGCCTGCGACTCGGCCCGCGCGCCGTCGGGCGTACGGAGCAACGTGCACGGCCCGCTCTGCAGCACGGCCCGGTGGAACAGACCCGCCGCCGAGGGCGTCGCCAGCAGCGCGCAGACCGAACCGCTGCCCGCCGACTGCCCCGAGACCGTCACGCTGCCGGGATTCCCGCCGAACGCCGCGATGTTCTCCCGCGTCCAGCGCAGCGCCTCGACCTGGTCCATCAGGCCGAAGGAGCCGGAGCGCCGCGCGTCGTCCCGCCCGAGCTCGGGCAGTGCGAGATAACCCAGCTGCCCCAGGCGGTAGTTGATGCTGACCACGACGCTGTTCGTGAGGTCGGCCATCGTCCGGCCGCCGAACTGGGTCCCCGTGCCCTGGCTGTACGCACCCCCGTGCATCCACAGGATCACCGGCAACCGGGCTCCCGGGCGGGCACCCTTGGGGCGGTACACGTCCAGGTAGAGGCAGTCCTCGCCGGCCGCCTGCGGGTCCGCCAGCCCGAACGGCGAGAACTGCACGCAGGCCGGCGCCTGCCGGTCCGCCTCCCGCACCCCGCTCCAGCGGCGCGGCTCCCGAGGCGCCCGCAGCCGGGCGTCCCCGACCGGGGGAGCGGCGTAGGGGACGCCGAGGAACTCCTGGGCGCCGTCGTGGTTCTGGCCGCGCAGCGGGCCCTGCGCGACGGTGACCACCGGCCTCGGCGCATCACCGGCCGAGGCGGCGGCGGGGAGCGCCGGAGCGAACAGCGCCACCAGGGCGAGAGCCGTACCGAGCAGGGGTCTTGCCGAAGTGCGCCGTTTCACGGGCCGCTTCATCCGTCGTCCTCCTGAGTGGGCTGGTGTGGAGCGGGCGCCGTCACGGGCGGAGACCGGCGATCAGCGCCGAGGCCGTGGCGTGGTCGGCGGGACCCGCGTTCCAGTTGGCGTTCATCGGGCTGACGGCGATCCGGCCGGCGCTGACGGCCTCCACGTCACTGCCCTTCGCCGCCGGGCGCGGTTCGACCTTGACGCTCACCTTCCAGGTGCCGTCGCCGGAGTCCGTGAAGTCCGGTACGAGGAACATCTGCGGGTCCTGGAAGGTGGCGGCCACACCGGCGGCGGCGTCCTTGCCGTCGGCGCCGACGACGGGGTGGTTCACGTTCAGGCCGACTCCCTTGGGCAGCAGCGGTCCGGACTTCGCCCGCGCCCGCAGCCGGTCGATGAGCTTGACGGCGAAGTCGGCCGTCGGGCCCATCGCGTTGACGGTGGCGACCGGATCGGGCACCGAGAGGCCGCCCGTGCTCAGCGCGATGGCGGGTACGCCGGACTCCAGCGCGGCGACGGCGCCGCCGACCGTGCCGGAGTGGGTGGCGAGACCCGCGACGTTCGGCCCGAAGTTGGTGCCGGACACCACCAGGTCGGGGGCGTGCCCCTCGAACACCTCGGAGAGGCCGAAGGACACCGAGTCGCCGGGGGTTCCGTCGACGGCCCACACCTTCGGCTCGGGGTGCCGCACCGTGATGGCGGGGGCGCTCGTCATCTTCGTACCGGTGCCGCTCTGGTTGGTGAGCGGGGCGACGATGGTGACGTCGTGCCCGGCGGCGGTCAGCCGCTCGAACGCCTTGCGGATGCCGGGCGCTTCGTAGCCGTCGTCGTTGGTGAGCAGGATCCGCAGCGGGGCGGCGGGCGCCAGCGCGGCCTGCGGCGAGGCGGCCGCGGGCGCCGTACCCGCGAGGGCCGCGGTGCACAGGATCAGCATGACCGGCGGCAGAACTCGCTTGCGTCTCACAGAGGGCTCCTTGGAAAGGGAGGGAAGGGAGGCGAGGGTGTGGCGCAGGAGGGTGGTGTGGTGCGGGACCGGCGGGCGCGCGACCCTCGGCACGCGCCCGCCGGAGTACGGGCCGGGCCGCGTCGGCGTATGAGGCGGCCCGGCGGATCGGCGGTCGTCGATCGGCGGTCAGAGGTCAGAGGTCAGCGCACGCTGCGGATCGGGAGGATGGCGAGCGCGCCGATCAGCGACAGGGCGCCGCCGGCCAGGAACAGCGGGGTGTACCCGCCCAGGGCCGTGACGATGGCGGAGGCGACGAACGGGGCGATGATCTGCGGCCCGGCGTTCGCGATGTTGAGGACGCCCATGTCGCGGGCCGCGTCCTCGGCCCGGGGGAGGACCAGGGTGACGAGCGCGGTGTCGACCGCCATGAAGCAGCCGAAGGCGAGCCCGTTGAGCGCGCTGAAGACGAGCATGCCGGTCCAGGTCGGGCTGACGACGGGGACCACCATGACCAGCCCGGCGAGGGCTGCCGACACGCCGACGAACACCTTGCGGCGGTTCCAGCGGTCGGACAGCAGCCCGCCGACGACGGTGGACAGGGCCACGGCGGCCATCGACACCGGGGTCAGGATCGCCATGGCCGCGGGCGGGGCGAGACCGGCCGGGAGCGCGATGTGGTCGTCCAGGATGTACAGCTGGTAGCCGACGACGGAGAAGTAGCCCAGCACCATCAGGGCGCGGCCGATGAAGGCCCAGCGGAAGTCGTGGTTCGCCAACGCCGAGAGGAAGGCGGCGAGTTGTGCGCCCTTGGGCGGTCTCGGGGCGGCGACGGCCCCGGCGCGCGGGGTGTCGCGGCAGAAGACGGAGAGCAGCAGGGCGGCCCCGGCGACGATCGTGCCGAAGACCAGGTACCCGGTGCGCAGGTGCGTCGAGGTCTGGGAGGCCACGAGGACGCCGACCGTGCCGCCGATCGGCAGACCGAGCCCGACCAGCGCGGACGCCGTGCCACGGCGGGCGGCGGGGATGCGGTCCGGCACGATCGCGGTGACCGCCGCCTGGTAGGTGTTCATCGTCGCCTGGACCAGACACCAGCCGATGCCGACGAGCAGTGCGGTGGAGACGCTGCCGAGGAGGCCCAGCGCGAGCAGCGCGCCGAGGGCGCCGCCGAGGATCCAGGGGTTGCGGCGGCCGCTGCGGTCGGAGAGGGCGCCGGCGACCGGGTTGAAGGCGGTCGCGAAGATCGCGCTGATGCCGCCGATCAGACCCAGGACGGCGACCTTGTCGTCGGGGGCGATGGCGGCGATCTGGGTGGGGAGGAGGACGGAGCCGACGCCCATGTAGACGGCCATCATCGCGGAGTTCGCGACCAGGAGGAGCAGCAGGAGCCCGCGCTGGCGCGGCGCTTCCGGTTCTGCGGCGGGAGGGGAGGTCGCAGCGGTGGAGGTGGTGCTCGGCGGCTTGACCGGGTCGGCCGGGTCGGCCGGGTCGGCCGGGTCGACCGGATCGGTGAGCTCGTTCGTGGCCATGACGACTCCTCGGGGGACGGAGCGGGGAGGTGGCGGGGTGCTGGGAGCGGCGGTGGTGCACCGGTTCCGGTACGCGGGTGGGCGGTACGTGGGTGAGGGGAGGCGCCGCGTGAGGGGTCACGGGGCGGCGGTGTCACCGGAAGCCGCCGCGGACCGCCGCGACCGACTGACGTGATGTTGTTACACGTGTCACTCGCAGCGCTTGGACACTGTGTAGCACCCATTTCGGGGCCCCGCTAGGGCTCGGACCACGTCGCTGCACAGATCGTGACCGTCACGTGAACCGCACGTGGAGCACGTGTAACCAGCCGGTCATCGGTGCTGACCAGGGCGATCGTGTCTCGAAACCGTCTTGCTCTTGTGGCGATGGTCACCGATCCGCAATACTCCGTGCCGCACCGCGACGGCCCCCGCGGCCCGGCGCTCCGGCCCCCTCCCGCGGGTCGCCGCTCCCCTTCCGCTTCCGCGTGCACCTCCCTTCCCGCCACGTCCCCGCGCCGGACCTCCGTGCGCCCCCACCGCCCGGGGTGACGACCGTGAAAGGCCCGCCATGCCGCGTTCTCCCGACGCCCTTACGCCCCCGTACCCCCGGAACTCCCCGCTCCGCACACTCCCTCCCCGTCACCACCTCCCGGCGCCGCCGCCGCGCCACGCCCTCGCCTCCGGCATCGCCCTCCTCGGCGCGTCGCTCCTGATCGGGCTCCTGCTCCGGGTGGCCGACCGCCCGTTCTTCCAGGGCCTCGACGACCGCTGGGCGGCCTTCATGGCCGGCTCTCCCGACGGCGCCGCCACCGGTGTCGCCACCGTCCTCGACCGGCTCGGCGGACCGCTGGGCCTCGTCTTTCCGCTGATGCTGATCGGCTGCCTCTGTGTCTACGGCCGCTGGCGTTCGGCGCTGTTCGTGTTCGTGACCGCCGTCTTCGCGAACGTGCTCGTGGCGCTGCCCCTCAAGATGCTCGTCGACCGCCCGCGCCCGCCGTACCCCTGGGTCCTGGTCAACGACGGCTCGTACCCCTCCGGCCAGGTGTTCAGCGCCGTGACCCTGGTGGTCGCGGCCGCGGTGGTGCTGTTCCCGGCGCGCCCGCGGCGCTGGTGGTGGCTGGTCGGCGCCGTGTACGTCCTCGCCATGATGTGGAGCCGTACCTGGCTGCACGCCCAGTGGCTCAGCGACACGTTCGCCGGCGCGCTGGCCGGAGCGGGAGCGTCCCTGCTGCTCCTGCGGGCGTTCGAACCCCTCCTGGAAGCGGAGGCCGAGCGGGTGGCGGCCGACAGCCTCTGGACGTGACGGGGCCGCGAGCTCCGTATCGCGAATGATTGACGGTCGAATAATTTACGCAATACTCTCGAAGGGTCGACGCGTGCTCGGCGCGCGGCCCAGGAAGGATTGGCTCATGGCTCTCACCCCAGGCCCGGACCAGGACCGCACGCTGGTGGACCTCCCCGTAGGCCGCCTGCGCGGCGCGATCGAAGGCGGGGTCTCCGTGTTCCGGGCCGTGCCCTACGCCGTGCCCCCGGTCGGCGAGCTGCGCTGGCGCCCCGCACGGCCCCACCCGGGCTGGAGCGGCACCCGTGACGCCACCGCCGACGGCCCCAGCGCGCCGCAGCCGTACATGGCGGGCGGGGATCCGGTCCTCGGCGGCCACGGTTCGCCGCCCTTCGACGAGGACAGCCTGACCCTCAACGTCTGGACCCCGGCGGCCGACGAAGGCCGCCGCCCCGTGCTCGTCTGGATCCACGGAGGCGGCTTCGTCTCAGGTTCCGGATCGATGCCGAACTACTCCGGCGAGACCTTCGCCCGGGACGGCGACCTCGTGGTGGTGAGCATCAACTACCGCATCGGACCGCTGGGTTACCTCTACACCGGTCCCGAGGAGGGCAACCCCGAAGGCGCCGGCAACCCCTGGCTCAGCGACCAGCTGGCCGCCCTCCAATGGGTCGCGGCCCATATCGCCTCCTTCGGCGGGGACCCGGACAACATCACCGTCGCCGGGCAGTCGGGCGGCGCCCTGTCCACCGCCGCCCTCGCCGGGCTCCCCGAGGCCCAGGGGCTGATCCGGCGCGTGATCCTGCAGAGCCCGCCCCTCGGCCTCGACCTCCCCGGCCCCGACGCGTACCTGGAGCGGACCGCCGCCTATCTGGAACTGGCCGGCGTGAAGACCGTCGCGGAACTGCGCGGACTGCCCTGGCCCGCGCTGATCGGCGCGACCGGCGGGCTCTTCGCCCTGACCGCGCGCTGGGGCTACTGGCCGACCCCGTTCCTGCCCGTCGTCGACGGGGTCACCCTGACGCGCCACCCGGTCGAGGCCCTGCTGCACGGAGCCGCGACCGGCATCGACGTGATGATCGGCTGGACCCGCGAGGAGGCCAACTTCGGCTTCGCACTCGACCCCGGGTACGCCGCCGCCGACCGGGAACGGGTGACCGCCCGGATCGCCGACACCTTCGGGGCCGAAGCCGCGCCCGAGGCGTACGCGGCGTACGAACGGGCCCGGCCCGGCGCGCGCCCCGCCGACGTGCTGATGGACCTGATCACGGACGAGCTCTTCCGCGCCCCGGGCGTACGACTGGCCGAGGCCAGGGCGGAGCTGGGCCGGCCCGTCTGGGCCTACCAGTTCGACCTTCCCGCGCCCGCGTACGAAGGCCGTCTCGGCGCCGCGCACTGCCTCGAACTCCCCTTCGTCTTCGCCAACTTCGACCAGTGGGCGCACGCGCCGTTCGTGGCCGGGCTCGACCCCGCCGTCCGCGACGGCCTCGCGCACACCATGCACCAGGCCTGGATCGCCTTCGCCCGCACCGGCGACCCCAACCACCCGGCGATGCCGACGTGGAACCCGTACGGCGCGGACACGCGCACCACCATGCGCTTCGACTCGGTGGTGTCCCCGCTCGCGGACCTCGCCGGGGACGCGCGCCGACTGCACGGGACGGCGGCCCCCGGCCTGCCGGCGCGGCCGTAGCGGCAGTCGTAGCCGTAGTCGTAGGCGCAGGGGAATCCCCGGCGCGCCCGCGGAGGGCCGCACGCTGCCGTGCGGCCCTTCGTCGCCCTGTTCTTACTCGTGTAACCTCGAAGGGGAAAGAAGGCCCGAAAAACAGGCACGAACCCACCGCGAGGAGCGTCGAGGGACGTCATGGCCGAAGAAACCCCCGTCCCCGCTTCGATCACCAGCGCCGACGTGGCACGCCTCGCCGGGGTGTCGCGCGCCACCGTCTCCTTCGTCCTCAACGACACCCAGGGCCACCGGGTCAGCGAGACCACCCGTGCCCGCGTCCTCGACGCGGCCCGCCAGCTCGGCTACGTCCCGCACGCCGCGGCCCGCTCGCTGCGCGCCGGGCGGAGCAACCTCGTCCTGATGCCCGCGTCGATCTCCGCCGTCGGCCGGCTCGTCAGCGACTGGGTCGACGACCTGCACAGCGAACTCGACCGCCACGGCTATACGGCGGTCCTGCACGCCGGCCGCTTCGACGACCCCGTCGACGCCGCCCGGGCCTGGGCCGAACTGCGCCCGGCGGCGGTCATCGCCCTCGACGGCGACCGGATCACCCCGCGGGCGGCCGAGCTGCTGCACCGCGCCGGGGTGCGCGGGCTGCTCGCCTTCGCCGCCCACCCGGTGCCGGGCGTCCACACCATCGGCTTCGACCACGCCCGCATCGGCGCCACCGCCGCCGAGCACCTGATCGCCCGCGGCCGGACCCGGATCGGCGTCGTCATGCCCCGCGAGCGCGGCCTCGGCACGCTGGCACGGCCGCGCCTCGCGGGGGCCGAGTCGGTCGCCGCCCGGCACATGGCCACCGTCACCCCCGTGGAGCTGGCCTACACCCGGGACTCCGCGACCGAGCTCGCCCGCCGCTGGGCGAGCCTGGACCTGGACTCCGTCTTCGCCTACAACGACGAGTACGCCGCGCTGCTCCTGCACGCGCTGCGGGCCGAGGGCATCGTGGTGCCGGACGACGTGGCGGTCGTGGGCTCGGACGACCTCGTCCTCTCCGCGCTCCAGCAGCCGCCGCTCACCACGATCCGGCTGGACCTGGCCTCGCCCGCGCTGATCGCGGACGCCGTGCACGAGCTGATCGAGACCGGCTCGACCAGGCCGTTCCCCGAGATCGAGGCCGTCCTCGTCCACCGCCAGACCTCCTGAGCGGAGCGCGGAACGGCGGCTCCCGGTC
>NZ_JBHWBP010000257.1:0-11137 GCF_042735575.1 Streptomyces sp. NPDC059564
GTAGGCCCCGGCGGGCCGCCGCAGCCCGGCGACGGGTTCCGGACCGCGTCGGGGGCTTCCTAGCGGCGGGCGTCCACCACCGCCAGGAGCTTTCCGCTGGTCGGGCTGCGGTCCAGCGACGGGCCGTCGACCGCCTCGACCACCAGGTCCAGCAGCTGCTCCGCCACCGCCGAGCGGAGCTCCGGGTAGCCGGACAGGAAGACCTCCCGCAGCCGCTCCGGACCGGTCGCCCCTGTCCGTTCCACCCGTACGGTCAGCCGCTCGCGCGCTTCCCCGGCGTCGAGCCGGATCTGGAGTTCGCCGCGGTGGCCGCCCCGCTCCTCGGCCAGGGCCAGGAAGCGGCGGTGGTTGAGGAAGTACGTCGCCACCCGCATCACGTCACCGGTGCGCCCCCTCAGCTCGAAGCGCGGCGCGTGCCGGCCGCAGGGGCAGCGGCCCGGGACCTCCCGGCCGAGGTCGCCTATCAGGTACCGGCCCAGCTGCTGGCCGCGCCGGGCGTGCGTGGTGAAGACCAGCCGGCCCGTCTCGCCCGGAGCCACCGGCCGGTCCTCGGCCAGGTCCAGGATCTCCATGGTGTGCAGGTCGGCGTGCAGGTGGTGGACGCCGCCGGAGCTCTCGGTGCACTGGTAGCCCAGCGGGCCGAGGTCGGTGCTGCCGTAGGTGATCGAGCGGACGGCCTCGATGCCGAACGTGTCCTTCAGCGTGCGCCGCTGCTCCGGCGTGAAGTGCTCGCCGCCGTAGAAGACCTTGCGCAGACCCCCGTACGCGCGCAGCGCCTCCTCCTCGGCGTGCAGCAGCTGCCAGAGGTAGGACGGCATGCCGAAGAGGGTGTCGGCCCCGTGGTCGATGAGGGCCTGCGCGGTCGCGCGGTGGTCGGGCCCGGCGGACAGGGGGAGTTGGACGCCGCCGAGGCGTTCCAGTACGGAGAAGAAGCTGATGAAGCTGCCGTACATGGCGCCGCAGTAGAAGAGGTTGGCGGTGCGGTCGCCGACCGGGTCGTAGCCGGCGGCGAGCAGGCCGCGGGCGGCGGCGTGCATCTGGGTGTCGTAGTCGTCGTAGCTGAACACCGACAGGGCCGGTGCGCCGGTGCTGCCGCCGCTGCGGAAGAACAGCTCGGCGTCGGCGCGCGCCAGGTGCCGGGCCGGTTCCTGTACGTCCTCCTTGCCCTGCAGCGGTCCGGTAGGCCGCGGCAGGACCACGGGCCGGGCCAGGTCGTCGAGGCAGGCGGTGGTGGCGAAGCGGGCCTGGTCGGCCTGGACCGCGACGCGGCGGCTGTAGCGCTGGAGGGCGTAGACGCCGTCGTGCGGTTCGCCCGCGTAGCTGGCCGGCATGGCGCCGACCGGCGTGACACGGGTGACGCCCGCCGCCAGGGCGGTACGGGACAGCTCGGCGATGTCGGTCGCGCTGCCCGCGAGGCCCGCCGTCTGCAGGTAGCGGCGCATCGGGCGCAGGGTGGCGATCAGCCGCTTGCGGGGCAGCGGCTTGACCCACACGCTGCGGTGCAGCGGCGAGGCGGTGAGCGGCGACCGGGTGTCGGCCATCACCCGCCACGAGCCGTCGGGCGCGGCGAACACCCGGGTCAGACCCAGGTGTTCCTCCAGCCGGGCCATCAGCTCGGTGGTGGTCAGCTCGGCCTCCTCGGCGGGATCCGGCCCGCCCGCCGACGCGTCGGTCACGGCCGGCGGCCGGGCCCCGAGGACCGCGGCGAACCGCTCGGCGAACGCGAACACCTCGCCCTCGTCCTCGGTGTCGAGGTAGACCACTTGCGGGCTGGAGCACGCCTGCTGCTCGTACAGGCACACGTCGTCCGCGAGGGCGTCGAGCGTGCCGCTGTCCGACCAGGCGTCGGCGGTCAGGTACGCGAAGGAGATCCGGTGCCCCCACTCCACCAGCCGGCAGCCGGCCGGCACATGGGCCGCGACCCCCTCGACGGCTCCTTCCCCGCCCCATACGGCGACGGCGTCCGCGGGCGCGCACATCAGGCGCAGCCACTCCTGCCGGGACGACGGGAAGCGCAGGACGATCACCCGCGCGGCCAGGGCGCCGCTCGGGTCCAGGGCCACGAGCTCGGCCATCAGGTGCTGGGTCAGGAGGCTGTCGTCGCCGCTGGTCTTGAGGACGTTGACGTTCCCGGCGAGCAGGCCCTCGACGATGCTCAGCGGCGCGACCGTCGCGGCGTTGCCCGGCGCGATGTGGGCGACCAGGCCGACCGGCGCCCACGCCTCGTACACCGTCTCGCGCGGATCGGCCCGGTTCAGCCGTCCGGGCGTCGCGCTGCCCAGCTCCCGGCGCAGCTTGCGGGTCAGCTCCCGCCGGCCGAGGGCGCCGCCGAGCTCGGCCAGGACGGCCGGGTCCTCCCCCTCGGGCAGGTGCGCGGCGAGCCGGGCGCACACCGGGTGGGCCGGGTCGCGCAGGGCGGTGGCGAGGGCGTCGCAGGCGGCCAGGACGGTCTCGGTCTCCAGCCCCTCGGCCAGCGCGGCCTCGACGGCGGCCGGCAGGCCGGCGAGGCGGCGCCCGGCCTCCTCGTCGCCGATGAAGACGCCCTGCCAGTAGTGGTGCTTCTCGGTCTCGGTCACGCCATGCCCTTCATCAGTTCCGCTGCGGCCACCGCGCAGCTGCGGTTGCGGCTCACCCCGGCACGGCCGTGGACGGTGAACCAGGGGGTCTGAAGCTCGCACCCGCAGGCGCTGCCCGGCTGGAGGGAGGCGAGGTCGCCCATGACCACGCTCTGCGCCGGCACCGAGGTGATGTACGGCGACACGAGGTGCAGGTAGCCGGGCTCCCCGTACGGCAGGGGTTCGAGCGTGCGGGTGGAGCGGATCGTCACCCGGGACCAGACGGGCGCGTGCAGCCGGTGGTGGTCGCACTCGATGTACGGGATGCAGTGCTCCACCGACCCGAAGGTGTCCCGGATCCGCTCACCCGGGATGCCGAGCTGCTCGGTGACGCGGGCGTACAGCTCCTCCTTGCCGATGCGCCGGTCGGCGTGGCCCTTCCAGCCGCCGCCGAGGACCACGAGGGAGCCTTCGGGCAGGCGCAGCGGGGGCAGGCCCATGGCCCGCATCCGCTCCAGGGTGAAGAACAGGAAGGCCGGGAAGCCGAGGATGCGGACCGGGGCGTCCTCCCGTTCGAAGCGGCGCAGCGCGGCGATGCAGCCGAAGGGGTCGAACTCGTGCTCGCCGCCGGTGTTGCGCAGCGCGTACGCGACGCTGCGCGCCGGGGCGAAGTCGCACAGGTAGTTGTCGGTGAAGGCGGTCCCGAGGTTCAGGGAGGGGGACGGCTCGTAGCTGTACAGGAGGTAGTTGACGTCCTGGCCGGGGGTGATCCAGCCGTTGCGCTCGAAGATCCGGGCGACCATGCGCTGCGCGGAGCGGATGGTCCAGTGGTCGAAGAACATCTGCGACTTCTGGCCGGTGGTGCCGGAGGAGGTCAGGTGCAGCTCGACGTCCTCGCGCGGGACGGACAGCACCTCGTGCCGCTTGAAGAAGTTCGCGTGGACGAGCGGCGCGCGGTAGGGCTCCGCCGGGGGAGTGGCCTCGTACAGGGAGCGGAAGAACGGCGAGCGCTCGGTGTGCCAGGCGTGGCTCTCCGCCATGGCGGCGGCGAACAGTTCGTCCTCGGCGGGCCCGAAGGCGTACGGATCGGTCAGGTCGCACAGCTGTTGTACGTGGGGCAGGAGGGCCGGGTCGGGTACGGAGACCGGCGCGAGATGGGGGTTCATGGGGTGCATGGGGCAACCTCGGGTGGTGTGGGCAGGTGCGTCGACGCCCAGGCCGACACGTAGCAGTCCAGATAGGGCTGGAGGGGCGGTTCGACGGCGACGCCGCGGAAGTCGATGCGCTCGCTGGAGCGGGACAGGACGGCGTAGTCGTGGAAGCCGTCGCCGTCGGCGCGCATGGCCGGGTAGATGGCTCCGGCGATGAAGCCCTGGGCCAGGAAGGCGGAGAGGGCCTCGTGGTGCGCGAGGGGTACGAGGGCCTCGACGTAGCCGGCGCCCGCGCGGGCCAGGGCCCGGGTGACGGGTTCGAGGTACGCGGCCGCGGCGGCCGGGTCGGGGTGGGCGGTCAGCAGGGAGCAGTAGCCTCCGGCGCGGTTGAGGTAGGCGTACACCTCGAACCGGCCGTCCTCGGGCGTGAGCAGCACGTTCGGGGTGTGCAGCGGGTAGAACCAGCCCTCGGCGCCGGGGAACCGCTCGCGGAAGCGGCGGCGTACGAAGGCCGGTGCCTCGATCATCTCCAGCCGCTCGGCGGCCCCTTGGGGCTCGGGCTCCGGGTACGGGCCGTCGGCGGCGGCCCGTACCCCGGGGTAGTCGATGCCGAGCGCGGCCTCGGCGGTGCGCAGCAACGGCAGCAGCGGGGCCGGGACTTCGGTGACGGGCATCCGGCGGTCGAGCACCCCGGCGGAGTGACGCGCGTAGAGTGCGAGGCTTTCGCGGCTGCGGAGATCCACCGCGTTGGGCAGGATGCCCAGCGGGCGGAAGCCGTTGCGCGCGACGACCCGCTGCGGGCCCGCGCTGACGGTGCGCACGGTCGCGTACACCGAGTCCAGCCGCCCCGTGTCCAGCATCCCGGCGCACAGGGCCTCGGTGAGGGCGGCGGCCAGGCCCGACGAGCGGCGCTCGGGGTGCACGGCGATGCCCTCCAGGCGGCCGATGCGGCTGCCCGCCTCGCCGTGGATGGCGGCGGACGCGGTCAGCGCCCCGGTGTCGGGGCAGCGGCCGACGAGCCACAGGGAGTACGGGTCCTCGATGAGCCGGGCCATCTCGGCCGGGTCGGTGCCGAGGGCCACGGGGTAGTGCGGTCCGTAGACGGCGTAGTAGAGCTGGCGCAGTTCGGCGATGTCCGCGCAGACGGCCGGGGTGATGACGGGGTTCACCGCTCGCCCCCGACGGCCGGGGCCGGGGTACGGAGCCCCAGCAGGGCCAGCGCGCAGGCGGCGGGGACCAGCCCGATGCCCTGCACCAGGCACAGCGTGCGCGGCGAGAGGAAGTCTCCCGCCGAGCCGAACACCAGGGACGCCACTGGCAGGGAGGCGCCCAGGACGGCCTGCATCACGGCGAAGAAGCCGGGCTTGTCGGCCGTCGGCACCAGCCGCTGGAAGAGGGCAACGAAGCGGACGCTCACGGCCCCGGCGCACCAGCCGGCCACCACCAGGCAGCCCGCGAACACCAGACGGTGCGCGACCAGGCCCGGCAGCGCCAGCGCGAGGGCCATCAGGCCCAGGCAGTAGGCCCCGGCGACCGTGGGCCGCCCCGGCACGCGGGCGCCGGTGAAGGCGCCGATGAGCGCTCCGGTGCCCAGGGAGGCCTCCAGCAGGGCCACGGTTCCGCCACCGCCCGCGAGGACCGAGCGGGTGTAGAGGGGGATGACGACGAACACGGCGGTGGTGAAGAGGTTCGCCGCGGTGAAGCAGATCAGGATGCGCCGTACGTAGGGCAGTTCGCCGAGGATGCGGCGGAGCGTGCGCCGCTGGGCCGGGGCCGCCGGGTCCTCCCCGTCGGCCGGCGCGGCGGACGCGGCGGTACGGAACCGGGCGCTCGCGACGAGCACGGCGGCGCCGAGGTAGGCCGCCGCGCAGCCCGCGGCGAGCCCGGCCACACCGGCCCGGTCGACGGTCAGGGCGCCGAGCAGCGCTCCTCCGAGGCCGGCCAGGGACTGGGTGGACAGCTCGAAGCCGGTGGCCGTCTCGATGTCGGCGTCATCGACGAGTTCGGGCACCGAGGTGGTCAGGCAGGGGTCGAAGAAGGCCTGGCAGGTCGCCAGGGCGAGGCCGGCGGCGTACACGGTGGCGAGCGGCAGGCCACCGCCGTACGCCCCCAGCGCGAGGGCGGCCGAGGCGGCTCCGGCCAGGGCGGCGGAGGTCCGCAGCACCGAGCGGTGCGCGAACCGGCCGACGGCCCCGGCGACGACGGGCGCCAGCGCCACGGCGGGCAGCGTGCAGGCGGCCATGAACAGGCCTGAGGCGAGGCCCCGGGCGTCGTGCACGGCGTAGGCGACGATCCACCAGGACACGCCGACCTGGAACATGCGGACGGCGGCCTGGCTGAGGACCTGGCCCAGCCACACGGTGCCGAAGGCACGGTTGCGCAGGATCAGCGGGGCCCGTCGGCCGTCGGCAGCGGCTTCGGCGTGGGTTCCGGCGTGGGCTCCGGCATCGGAATCGACGTCGGTTTCGGTTGCGGGTGAGACGGTCACGCGGTCGGCCTCTCGTCGAGGACCCGGACGAGCTTGCCCGAACGGGGGTTCACGGCGAGATCGCCGTGACGTACCCACTCCACGGACAGCGGGTGCACGAACCCGGCGCGCACGCTGTCCGGATAGAGCGGCCGTACGGTCTCCAGCTCCGCGACGACGGCCCGGGCCAGCTCCTCCCGGCCGTGGCCGTGGCCGCCGGGGGCCGTCGCCAGCCGCAGGACGAGCCCGTCGCGGCCGTCCCAGCGGCGGACGGCGAGCTGCATGCCCACCACCTGCCCGGTGGTGTCCGCCGTGGCCACGGCGTCCTGGGCGTCCTGGGTGTAGAGGGAGACGGGCCCCACGCGTACGCCTTCCTCGGCGCGGCCCAGGATCCGGAAGTGCCCGGGCCCGGTGCCGGTCCACTCGGCCCGGTCGCCGGCGGGGTAGCGGATGATCGGCATGAGGCGGCGGAAGAGGCTGGTGACGACGACCCGGCCGGGCCGCCCCGGTTCGGTGATGGGCTCGTCGGTGGAGTCGTCGAGGATCTCGACGACCGAGTGCGGGGTGAACGCCCGGTGCACCCGGGCGTCGGAGCCGGGGACGGGGCGGCCGAGCAGCCCCGCGTCGACGCTGGCGTACCCGACGGAACGGGCCTCGGCGCGCGGGAACGCGGCGGCCAGCAGGCGCCGCTGGTCGTCGAAGAGGGCCTCGCCGCCGAACAGCAGCAACTCGACCGCGTCGAGCCGGACTCCGTACGAGAGGACCTCTTCGGCGAGCCGGCACAGGGTGGTGGGCGTCCCGGTCAGCACCTGGGCGGCGAGGTCGCGCAGCGTCGGGATCGTCGACTCCGGCGACGCGCCGCCGCCGATGGGCAGGCGGACGTTGTCCACGGGTGCGTGGGCGAGCGAGTCGAGGACGAAGAGGAAGCTCGCGTACAGCTCCCCGGCGTAGAAGAGGTCGGCGACGCGGTGCCCCGGGCGCAGACCCGTGTCCACGAGCCCCTGGCCGAAGGTGGTGACGAACGTGCGCCACTCGTCGCGGGTGTAGACGGAGAACTTGGGGGACCCGGTGGTGCCGCCGGTCTTGTAGACCGTGGCCTCACTGAGCGGGCCGGTCAGCACCCGGCTGTCGTGCAGGGTGTTGGCCGCCCAGAACTGCTGCTGGTCCACCACCGGCAGGTCGGTGAGGCGGTCGGCGTGCGGTGGCAGGGACGCGTAAAGGTCCCGGTAGAAGGACGAGTTGTGACGGGCGAAACGTATGAGGTCCGAGAGGTGCTGGGCGGACATGGGCCTTTGCCTAGGTGACGGGACTGGGGGCGCCGGGGGGCCGCCGTTGTGAACGGGGGGCCGTCTCCTCGACGCGCGCCGATAATTGACGCTCAGTCACAATGATGAAACATCAGTACGCTCGTCACCAAATTGAGCAAGGATTTCCGGCCAGGACGACGTCAGCCGTCAGAATTTGCGACGCCCTCAGGTGGTGGGCCCTCCGCGCAAGTGGTGTTGGAGGCGTGCGTGGCGGAACTGGTAGACGGCGCCGACCTGGCGCAGGGCGCCGCGCTGGTAGGCGTCGTCGAGGAAGGCGACGGTGGCCCAGGGGAGGCGGCCGGTGAGGGGCAGCCAGACGCGGGTGAGGAGGACCCACTGCCCCCAGGCGGTGAAGGCCAGGGCGTAGGAGAGCGCGCCGGCCAGGCCGCCGACGGCGCCGAGCGCGAGCCCGTCGGCCATGGGCCAGCGGAGGGGGCCGACGGCTCCCTGGAGGAGTCCGGTGATCAGCCGGCCGCCGAGGGCTGTCACCAGGGTCAGCATGGGCGCGAGGAAGAGGGCCTGGCGCACCACGATGCTGCGGTTGACGGCCAGCAGGTCCGTCGGGGTGGCGGCGGAGCCGAGGTCGATGGGGGTCTCCAGGGTGGCCACGAGCCCGAGCACCAGGCCTCCCGCCAGGCCGAACGTGAGCCCGTAGACCAGGGAGTCGACGACCGTCGCCTCGACCGCCGCCGCGTTGAGCGTGAGGTGGCCGCGGGTCGGTTGCGCTCCCGTGGTGAAGCCGAGCCCGCACCCGAGGCCCATGACGAAGCCGCCCAGCAGTCCGGCCGAGAACAGGGTGACGAACCTGCGGGCGGACGGCCCGTCGGCCCCGGCCGGCCGGCGGCGGCCGGGCAGCCGCATCCTCACCCGGGACGGCTCGAACGCCCTGGTCCGGAACACGGCCATCAGCCCGTAGACCAGTCCGAAGGCGAGACCGACCGCGGGGCCGAACAGCAGCGCGTCCAGCAGTCCCGCTCCCAGCGCGAACGTGGCGCTGTGGCCGGCGGCGAGGTTCTTGGCGGGGAAGACCAGCCAGTCGGCGAAGCCGGTGATCAGCGAGCACGCGAGGACGACGGCCAGGACGCGCGAGGACAGCCGCAGGGAGTCGCGCAGCTGCCACCACGCCAGATCCTGGCTCTCGTGCCGCCCGGGCCGGTCGAGGTGTTCGGCGAGGTACCCCAGGTAGTGCCGGGCGCGCCGCGGGTCCCAGGTGTGCGGCCGGAGCCCTCGACGGGGGCCGCCGTTCGCGGTCGTGGGGCGTCGGCGGTAGACGGCCGGTACGAAGCCGGCGAGCAGGTGCTCCTCGATGGACTCGGGGGTCGGGAAGCGGGCGGTGTCCAGCAGCACGGCGGGATCCCGGGCCGGGGTGTCGCTGTAGACGGTCCGGGCGAGCAGGACCATCAGCGGAGTGCTGAGCACCGTCCGGAGGTTGGCGCCGGCCCGGCCGTCGGGGTCCGTGCGCAGCCGCTCCAGAACGGGATCCCACGCGGTGGTGGCCCTTCCGTCCACGCCGGCCGCCGCGGTCGGACGCGCGGTGCGGGGCAGGTAGTGGAGCAGGTCGTCGGTGTTCAGGTCCACCAGTTCGATGGCGGCGGTCTTGCGGAGCACCTCGACGGCGACGGCCCCGGCGAACCGCTCGGTACGGCTGGTCAGCAGGAGCGGCAGCGAGCTCGTGTCGAGTTCCCGCAGGGCCAGGCCGAGGAGCCCGTCGGCCATCTCGTCCAGACCGTCGAGCACGGGCAGGATCCACCCGGCGTCCACGAGGGCGGCGGCCAGGGGCGAGCCGCCGGGGGACCGCCCGCCGAGGTTCGGGTGGTCGCGCAGCAGGCGGTCGATGAGCCAGTCGCGCAGCGCGGTGGCGGTCGGATCCCACGACCCGATGCTGAAGACCACCGGTACGGGCTCACCGTCGGACCGCTTGCCCAGGTAGTCGGCGACGAACCGCAGGATCAGCACGGTCTTGCCGGAGCCGGCCCGGCCGAGCACCAGCAGCCGTCCGGACGGCACGCGCCGGTAGACGTCGGCGACGTCGGCCAGGACTCCCTCCGGGGGCAACGGGCCGGAGCCGGTCCCGGGGGGAGCGGCGGGGAAGTCGTCCCCCTGGTCCAGCAGTTCCCCGGGCGCCGACCGCCACCGCACGGGCAGCGGGAACGGATCGTGGATGCGGCGCTGCTCCTCCTCGCGGACGCAACGGCTGTACACGTCGAGGGCCAGTGAGTCGGCGACGTCGGCCAGGGCCCCGCGCGACGGCGACAGCGCGCCGGGCCGCAGGGGGCGGGCGGGCTGCTCGGGCCCTTCCGGCCGGGCCGGTTCGGCCACTTCGGCCACTTCGCTCGCTTCGTTCCCTTCGGGCGGTTCGACGGGCCCGGGGCGTAGGGGATCACGCGGCGCGCCGGCGTCCTCGGCGGCGGCCTCGTGGGCGCGGCGAGCCGCCAGTAGATCCGTCCACATGCCGTCGCGGTCCCGCCCCAACGCGTCGGCGAGCGCGTGCGCGACCTGCTTCACCGTTCCCATCCGGGCATCGGAGGGTTTGCCGGTCTCCAGCCGGTGGATGGTGCGCACCCCCAGCCGCGAGCGCTCGGCCAGCTGTTCCTGGGTCATCCCCGCCTCGAGCCGCAGCCCGCGGAGCAACGCGCCGAACTGGTGGGTCACTTGGTCGCTCCTCGCCCGGTCACGTTCCTGCCACCGGTGACGGATGCCCTGCCGGTGACCTGCCAGAACGCCGTGGTGGGGAGACCGGCCATAAATGGCCGGTCGCTGACATGGTCCGCCGACCAGCGCGAACAACAGGATGGGCACCGATCGCCGCATCCGACGCGGCGCTCGTCCCGACCCGAGAGAGTTGACCGGTATATGTCCAGCACGAAGCCGAACAGGCTCGCCCGCCGCCTCAAGTCCGTCCTCGCGTCGACGGCCCTGGTGTTCGCCGCGGCCGCCGTCGTGCCGTCCGCCGCACAGGCCGACGCGGTCCACCACTACTACATCGAGATCGGCGGCACCGGCTCGGCCGTGAACGGGCCCGAGTGCAGCAGCACCTTCACGGCCGCGAACCAGCACCTCGACGGCGGCATCCCGGTCCCCGTCTGTTACGCGGCCAGCGGAGCCCCGTTCGTCGGGAGCCACAACGAGATGCCGGCCCCCTGGGGGACGCTGGGCTTCGGCGACAGCGTGAACCAGGGCTACCGCAACGCCCTCGCCGCGCTGGAGAACACGTACCGCGCCGACCCCACGGCGCGCTTCACGATCGCGGGCTACTCCCAGGGCGCCTGGGTCGGGGACCTGTTGCTCCAGACGATCGCCAACAACGGCACGAAGGTGCCCCGCTCGCAGGTCGACGGCATGCTCTACTCCGACCCGATGCAGCCCGGCACCGGACTGTGGCACCTGGTTCCCAAGGGGGTCGTCGTCCCGTTCGTGGCGGCCTCGCCCGGCACGGGGCCGGAGCAGTTCCCCGGCGTCCCGGTCCAGCGGTTCTGCATCCAGACCGACGGCGTCTGCGACGCGACGTCCCTGGACTCCGCCGCGGGCCTCCTGCGGCAGCACCCGCGCTACTTCCAGCCCGGCTCCATCATCGACTCCACCCTCGCCCACACGGGCGGCAGCGGGACCGTGTGGTACCCGGCGGTGTGAACCCGGTACCGCTGACCTGAAGCGGAC
>NZ_JBHWBP010000258.1:0-11082 GCF_042735575.1 Streptomyces sp. NPDC059564
CTGTCCCCCTGCCCGCCCCGGCCGCCGCCCCGCTGGAGCCCGCGGCGGCGCTGCGGGCGCGGCGCAGCAGCTTCGGCCGCTTCGACGCCACCCGGCCGGTGACGGCGTCGCAGCTGGCGGCGGCGCTGGCCGACTGCGCGGCCACCCGGGCCGGCAGTGAGGCCGAACGGCCCGACGCGCCGCCGCTGACCTCCCTGTACGCCTTCGTCAACCACGTCGAGGGCATCGACCCGGGCAGCTACGCCTACGACCCGGCGGCCCACACCCTGCGCCTGGTGGTACCCGGGGCGCCGGGCCCCTTCCTGCAGAGCAACTACTTCCTGTCCAACTACAACCTGGAGCAGGCGGCGGCCGTGATCGTGCCGACCGTACGCACCACCGCGGTCCTGGACGCGGTGGGCGACCGCGGCTACCGCCTCGTCGGCGCGGCCGTCGGCGCGGTGGCGCAGACCTTCTACACCACCGCCGCGGCGCACGGACTGGGCGCGGGCGTGGCGCTCGGCTTCGACAACGTCTCGTACGCCGAGCGGCTGGGGCTGACGGACACCGACGAGGCGCCACTGCTGATCATGCTGCTCGGCCACGAGCGGCCGCGGCCCGCCGACTTCCGCCACGAGATCGCCTGACCGGGCGCCGAGAGCCCACGAGAGAAGCGGACGATCAGGATGAACACCACCACCGAATGGCGAGCGGGCGACCGCTTCATGCTGCGCGTGGCCGGCCTGCCCCTGACCGCGGCCGACGCGCTGCGCTGCGCGGACACCCGGCGCTGGGCGGCGGACGTGCTCGCGGCCGAGGACGCGCTGCGGGCGGACGCGCAGTGGCTGAGCGAGGTGCTGCACCGGGCGGTCGGCGCGACCGATCCGGAGCCCGGCGGGCCCGACGCGGCCCGGCGCCGCGCACTGCTGCGGCTGCGGCGCCAGATCCACAACGGGCGCCCGCCCGCCGACCCCGAGGCCGCCCTGCGCACCCTCTCCGAGCTCGGGGGGCCCGGGTCGGGGGCCGCCGTGGAGCGGCTCGGCGGCTGGCTGCTGCGGGTGGGCGAGCTGCGGAAGCTGCTGGCCGAGGGCGAGCCGCTGCTCGCCGCCGATCTGAACCGGGGCCGGGCCGCGCTGCGCGAGCTGCTGGGCGACGAACGGCTGCGGCACGGGCTGCTGCTGGCCTCGCCGGTCCTCGAAGGGCAGCTCGACGCGTACGCGGACGCCACCGCGGGCGGCCGGGTGCCGGGGGGCCGGGCGCGCAAGGCCGAGCGCTCCGTGCTCTCGTACCTCTACCGCACCGCCTGCAAGACCAGCCCCTTCAGCACCTTCACCGGGGTGGCGACCGGCCGGTTCACCCCGGAGGCGGGGACGGACGGGATCCGGGTGGAGGACCACTGGAGCAGCCACGTCCGGCTGAACGTGGTGGTGCTGGCCCGGCTCGCCGAGCTGGTGCAGGCCGATCCGGAGCGCCGCCGGGACCTGCCGCTGCGCCCCGCCCCGGGCTGGGGCCGGGAGGAGGACCGGATCCGCTACGTGCGCCGCTCGGTCACGGCCGGCGACGACTCGGCCGCCGTCACCTTCGACGCGGTCAAGGACCGGCTGTTCTTCCTGCGCCGCAGCGGCACCCTCGACCGGCTGCTCGCCCTCTTCGCGGAGCGCGAAGCGCAGGCGGGGGAACCGGAGTTGCGCCACCGGGAGCTGGCCGACTGGCTGGCGGCGGAGCACGGGGCGGCCCCGGAGGAGTGCGAGGCGTACATCGGCGCGCTGCTCCAGCTGGGCATGGTGCGGGTGCCGTGCCTGGACACGGAGGTGCACGGCGGGGATCCCGTACGCGCCTTCCAGCGCTCCCTCGCCGGGCTGGAGCGGCCCTGGGCCGACGGACTCGCGGAACTGCTGGAGGCACCGGCCCGGGTGCTGGAGCGCTATCCGCACGCGGACCGCGCCGAGCGCGCCCGGCTGCTGCTCGCGCTGCGCGCCGGACTGCGCCGGGCGCAGGAGGAGCTCGGCGCGGCCGCGGACACGCCGCTGCCGCAGACCCTGGTCTACGAGGACGTGAGCGCGGGCCGCGAGCTGGCCGCGCCGGAGCCCGCGTGGGCGCGGGAGGGCTCGGGCGGCGGCGCGCTGCGCTCGGTGGAGCGGATCCTGCCGGCCTTCGACCTGACCCTCGCCCAGCGGATCACCTTCGAGGGGTTCTTCACCGCCCGCTACGGGCGGGGCGGCCGCTGCGAGGACCTCCTGGGCCTGGTCCACGACTTCCACGAGGACTTCTTCGACCAGTACCTGTCGTTCACCGCGCGCCGCACCCCCTTCGACGCGCGCGGCGCGTACGTGCCGGAGGAGAACTGGCTCGGCCTGCCGGGGATCCGCGCCCTGGACGCGGCGCGGCGGGCCTTCACCGGCCGGATGCGGGAGCACTGGGCGGCGTACGAGGAGCGCGGCGACGGCGGTGAACTGCGCCTGACCGAGGCCGACATCGCGGCCGTGGCGGAGGAACTGGAGCCGGTGGTACCCGGGTTCGCGCCGCGCTGCCACCACGTGCAGCTCGCCCGCGACCCGGCCACGGGCGGGCAGCTGACCGTGCTGAACCGCTCCTACGGCGGGCTGTCCTTCCCCTTCAGCCGTTTCACCCACGTCTACGAGGAGCGGGACGGGCAGCCCTCCCTCGACGGGCAGCTGCGGGCCACGGCCGCCGCGGTCACCCCGCCGGGCGCGGTGTTCGCCGAGGTCACCGGCGGGCCGGTCACCACGAACCTGAACCTGCACGGGCGGCTCACCGAGTACGAGATCGTCTGCCCGGGCGAGAGCGGCACCCTGCCCGAGGACCGGCTGCTGCGCCTGGACGACCTGTACGCGGAGCACGAGCCGCGGACGGGGCGGGTGGTGCTGCGCTCGCGCCGCCTGGGCGTGCGGGTGATCCCGGTGTACCTCGGCTACCTGGTGCCGCTCGCGCTGCCCGTCGTACCGCGCACCCTGCTGCTGCTCTCGCCGTCCTCGATGTCCCCGCTGGACGTGTGGGCGGGGGTGCCGGACGCGGTGGCGCACGGCGGGGTCGGCGCGCGCCCCCGGGTGGTGCACGGGGACGTGGTGCTGAGCCGGCGCAGCTGGACCACCACGGCGGGCGAGCTGCCGGCGCGCGGGGCCCGCGAGGCCGCGCACTTCCTGGAGTGGCAGCGCTGGCGCCGCGCCCACGGGCTGCCGGAGCGGGTGTTCGCGACGGTGTCGGCGGGGGCGTCCGCGCTCGGCGCGAAACCTCAGTACGTGGACTTCGCGAGCCTGCTCTCGCTGGCCGCCTTCGAGCCGCTGCTGCGGGAGCCCGGCCACCGTGTCGTCTTCCGCGAGATGCTGCCGGACCCCGGCGCCCTGCACACCTTCTCGGCCCGCGGGGCGCACGTCGCCGAACTCGCCGTCGAGACCTTCACCACGACCGTCCCCAACCCTTCAGACACGGAAGGCACTTCCAGATGTCAGAGCTGACCCCGACGCGTGGCGCGTGGCAGGCCATGCACATCTTCTACGCCGCCAACCCGCAGCCCCTGCTGGTGCGGTGCGTGCGCCCGCTGATCGCCTCGCTCACCCGGGACGGCCTGTTGGCGGGGCACTTCTTCATCAACTACTGGCTGGAGGGGCCGCACGTGCGGTTGCGGCTGCGGCCGGTGAGCCCGGAAGCCGGGGACGAGGTGCGCCGCCGCACCGAGGAGGCGGTGTCCGCCTTCCTGCGGGCCCGGCCCGCGCTGTACGAGGTGGACTCCGGCTTCCTGAACGAGTTCTACAACACCCTCTTCGACATCGAGTTCCCCGAAGGGGACCGGGCCGCGTTCATGGGCGCCGACGGCCGGATGAACCTGCGGCCCAACAACTCGTACGCCTACGAGCCGTACGAGCCGGAGTTCGGGAAGTACGGCGGCCCGGCCGGGGTGGAGCTCGCCGAGTGGCACTTCGCGCACTCCAGCGATCTGGTCATGGAGGCCCTGGGCTCGATGAACCTGCACCTGCGGACGGTGCTCCTGGGCACCTCGGCGCAGCTGATGATGGTGATGGCGGGGGTGTTCCTGCCCGACCGGGAGGAGCTCGGCGGCTATCTCGACCGCTACTACCGGTTCTGGCACCAGGCCTTCCCCGGCACCGGTTTCATCGGTTCCGCCGAGTACGACAAGACGTACGAGCAGACCGCTCCCGGGCTCGCGCGCCGCTTCGAGGGCGTGCTGGAGGCGCTGGCCTCCGGGGAGACCGGCCGGCTGCCCGGCTTCCTCGCGGGCTGGGCCGAGCACTGCCGCGAGCTGCGGCGGCGCGCCGAGGCCCTGGCGGCCGGCGGGGAGCTGGTCTTCCGGTCCTGGGACGGGAGCCGCGACGAGCGGGTGACGGATCCGGCGGTGGCGCTGCCGCTGCTGCTCTCGCCGTACATGCACATGACCAACAACCGGCTGCACGTGACGATCCGGGACGAGGCCTACCTCGCGCACCTGCTGGGCCGCGTGCTGCGCGAGGGCATGCCCGGGGGCTCGGCGCCCGGTGCGGCCGCAGACTCCGCCCAGGAGGCGGCCGGAGCGCGGGCGGTCGGGCCGTGAGCGCCCCCGCGCCCTCGGGGATGCTGGAGCACCGGCCCGCGCTGCGGCCCGGGATCCTGCTGTCGCCGCCGCTGCTGAACGGCCCGGCCGTGGT
Source organism: Streptomyces sp. NPDC059564 (assembly GCF_042735575.1). Classification (NCBI taxonomy): domain Bacteria; kingdom Bacillati; phylum Actinomycetota; class Actinomycetes; order Kitasatosporales; family Streptomycetaceae; genus Streptomyces; species Streptomyces sp. NPDC059564. The sequence continues at coordinate 4,641 of NZ_JBHWBP010000258.1, forward strand.
GCACCTGGTGAAGGACCCGGTCTCCGGGGCCTCCTTCGAGATCGGGCCGAAGGAGTACTTCCTGGTCTCGCGGCTGGACGGCTCGCGCAGCCTCGCGGAGATCGGCGCGGCGTACGGGGAGACGTTCGGGCGCCGGCTGGGCGAGCGGAACTGGCAGCAGCTGCTGGGCCTGCTCGGCGCCCGGCGGCTGCTCGCGGGCGGCCCGGCCCCCGAACCGGCCGCCGGTCCCGGGCCCCAGCGCACCGGGACCCTGCTGCGCGGGACCCTGCGGCTGGTCGCGGACGCCGATGCCACGACCGCGCGGCTGCACCGGTTCCTGCGGCCGGCCCTGCGGCCGGTGGTGGTGGGCGCTCTGATCCTCGTATGCCTGGGCATGGAAGGGGTGTTGGCCTGCTCGGCCGGTGAACTCCTGGAGGACCTGTGGTGGTTGCTGTCGCGTCCGGTGCCCCTGCTGGCGGTGGTCACGCTGTTGTGGCTGAGCACCGCGCTGCACGAGTTCGCGCACGGGATCGCCGCCCGGCACGTCGGCGGCACGGTCGGGGAGATCGGGCTGCGCTGGCGGCTGCCCGTCGCGATCATGTACTGCACCGTAGACAACTACCGCTACCTGCCGCGCCGTCGACACCAGCTGGCCGTCGCCGGGGCGGGGGCCTTCGCCAACCTGCTGTTCCTGCTGCCCTTCTTCGGCTGGTGGACCGCCCTGCCCGCGGGCGACGCCACCAGCCGGGTGCTGGGCGCGCTGCTGCTGCTCGGCAGCGCGCAGGCCCTGGTCAACCTGGTCCCGCTGCCGCCGCTCGACGGCTACACCCTGCTCGGGCACGCGCTGCGCGTGACCCGGCTGGCGCCCGCCAGCTCGGCGTACCTGCGGCTGCGGCTGCGCGACCGGCCCGCCGCGGCCGCGTACCCGGACCGGGCCCGGCGGCTCTACCTGGGCTACGGGATCGGCTCGGCCCTGCTCGTCCTGCTGGCGGCCGGGGCCGTGACGGCCGCCGTGGTCCTCACCGTCCGCACGTGAACCCCAGCCCCTTCGACCTTCCCCCCACCCCGTCTCCGACACCGAGGGAACCGCACCGCCCATGACGACTGACCGCACCCCACCGCCCGACGCACCCGTCGCCGTCGCCATCCAGGAGGTCCGCAAGCGCTACGGCGACCGCCAGGCCGTCGACGGGATCTCCCTCGACGTGCGCCGCGGGGAGTTCTTCGGCCTCCTCGGCCCCAACGGCGCGGGCAAGACCACCCTCATAGAGATCGTCGAGGGCCTGCGCCAGGCCGACTCCGGCACCGTCGAGGTCCTGGGCCACCGCCCCTGGCCCCGCAACACGGCGCTGCTGCCGCGGATCGGCGTACAGACGCAGGCCTCGGCCTTCTTCGTCCGGCAGACGGCGCGCGAGCACCTGGCGACCGTGGCGGGGCTGTACCGCAAGGACGCGGCCGCCGCGGACCGCACGCTGGAGACGGTCGCGCTGACCGAACAGCGCGACGTCCTGGTCGAGAACCTCTCGGGCGGCCAGCGCCAGCGGCTCGCCATCGCCTCGGCGCTGGTCCACGACCCCGAGCTGATCTTCCTGGACGAGCCGACGGCCGCGCTGGACCCGCAGGCCCGCCGGGACCTGTGGGAGGTGCTGCGCGCCCTCAAGAGCCAGGGCCGCACCATCGTCTACACCACCCACCACCTGGACGAGGCCGAGGCCCTGTGCGACCGGGTGGCCATCCTCGTCGCGGGCCGGATCGCCGCCCTCGACTCCCCGCACCGGCTGGTCTCCGCCGCCGGGGCCCCGGCCCGGCTGCTGGTCCCGGCCGGACGGATAGGCCTCGCGCAGGCCGCCGCGATGGAGGGCGTGGACCGGGTGAGCGAGCAGGGCGGTTCGCTGGTGCTGGAGACCTCGGCCCCCGGCCGCGTCCTCCAGGCCGTCGACGCCCTCACCGGGCTCGACGGGGTGATGACCCGCACGGCGACCCTGGAGGACGTCTATCTCGAACTCACCGGCCACCACGGGCCCGCCGCCGGCCACACCCCCGCACACACCAAGGAGCCCCGGGCATGAGCGCGTACACGGCACTGACCGCAGCCGGATACCGGGCCCAGGTCCGGGACAAGGCCACCCTCTTCTTCACCTTCGCCTTCCCCCTCCTCTTCCTCGTCGTGTTCGGCCTGATCTTCAGCGGCCAGGACGTGGAGCAGAGCGGCCGCCCGTACATCTCGTACATCGCGCCCGGGGTGATGTCCTGGGGCGTCGCCAACGCCGCCGTCTTCGGGATCGCCTTCACCCTCATGCAGTGGCGGCGCGACGACCTGCTGCGGCTGATCCGGCTCACGCCGACGCCGCTGACCACCGTGCTGGCCTCCCGCTACGTGCTGTCGCTGGTGGTGGGCGTGGTGCAGGCGGCGGTGTTCGTCGCCGTCGCCATGCTGCCCGGCTTCGGGCTGGTGCTGGACGGCCGCTGGCCGCTGGTGCTGCCCGCGCTGGTGGCCGGCATCACCGCGTTCATGGCGATCGGCGTGATCGTCGGGACCTTCGCCAACACCCCGGAGGCGGTCGCCGCCATCGCCAACTGCCTGATGGTGCCGATGGCGTTCCTGTCCGGATCCTTCCTGCCGCTGGACATGATGCCGTCCTGGCTGCGGTCGGTCTCCCGGGTGCTGCCGCTGCGCTACCTCAACGACGCGGCGACCGGGGCGCTGACCGGCTCGGGCTCCCTCGCCACCATCGGGATCGGGTGCGCGGCGCTGTGCGGGTTCGCCCTGCTGTTCGGCGGGATCGGGCTGAAGACCTTCCGCTGGAGCAACCAGTCATGACCGCGATGAGCACGGCCTCGGCCGAGGCCCCGGCCGGCACCCCGATGGAGTCCGCGCGGCGCGAGCTGGAGCGGGCCCTGGCCGGGGCGGGCGGGACGGGCGGGACGGGCGAGGCGGCCGCCGTGGTCACGCTGGGGGTGCACGACGCCCTCGGGCCGCGCGCCGCCGACCCCTTCGCGGCGGTGCGGCCGGGCGCCCGGGTCCACCTCACCGCCCGGGCCGTGCTGCTCGGGCCCTGGGGCGGCGACGGGGGCGCGCCCGCCTGCGGTCAGTGCCTGGCCATGCGCTGGCAGCGGCTGCGCAGCCGCAGCGAACGCGACGCGCTGGAGACGGGCACCGGGCCCGTCACCGCCGTCGGGGCGCACTGGACCCGACTGTCCCCGTACGCGCTGGACGCGGTCGCGGCCCTGCACGCGGCCGTCCGGGGCGGGGAGGCGAGCGCCCCCGGGCCGCTGGCCGCCGACCGGGCCCTGCCCCAGGTGTCCCGGCTGGACCTGGAGACCCTCCAGGTGCGCACGTACCCGCTGGCCGCCGACCCGCTCTGCCCGGACTGCGGCCCGCGCGGGACCGACGTACCGCGGCCCTTCCGCCCCGTCTCGCGGCCCAAGCCGTCGCCGGGGGCGCAGCGGCTGCGCCAGGCCTCCTCGTACCCGGTGCCGCGGGAGGCGCTGGCCAATCCGGTGACGGGGGTGCTCGGCGGCGGCACCTGGATCAACGTGACCTCGCCGACCACCGCGCCCGTCGCGGGCAGCGTCTTCATGCGCGGCTACGCGGGCCTGACCGACGTCACCTGGAGCGGGCAGGCCAACAGCTTCTCCGCCAGCCGCGACCTGGCCTTCCTGGAGGGCCTGGAGCGGTACGCGGGCACGCACCGGCGCACCGGCGCCACCGAGGTGCTCACCGCCTCGTACGCCGAGCTCGGCGCACGCGCCCTGGACCCGGCGGAGTGCGGGTTCTACCCGGACGCGACCTACCGCGACGACCCGCTGGTCTCGCCGTTCGACCCGGAGCGGCCCATCCCCTGGGTGTACGGGCACTCGCTGCGCGACGACAGGCCGGTGCTGGTCCCGGCGCGCCTGGCCTACTACAGCGCGGGGCTCGCCGCCGACAACTTCGTCTTCGAGTGCTCCAACGGCTGCGCCATCGGCGGCTGCCCGGAGGAGGCGCTGCTCGGCGCGCTGCTGGAGCTGATCGAGCGGGACGCCTTCCTGCTCGCCTGGTACGGGGGCCAGCGGCTGACGGAGATCGACCTGGCCTCCGTACCGGGGCCGGCGGTGCGGATGATGGTGGACCGGGCGGGCCTGCGGGGGTACGGCGTACACGCCTTCGACAACCGGATCGACCTGGCGGTGCCCGTGGTCACGGGGCTCGCGGTACGACGTGACGGCGGGCCCGGGCTGTACTCGTTCGGCGCGGGCGCGGCGCTGGACCCGGCGGCGGCGGTGGAGGCCGCCCTGTCGGAGGTGCTGACCTACATCCCGCACCTGCCCGGGCAGGTGGCGGAGCGGCGGCCCGAACTGGAGGCGATGACGCGGGACTTCGCCCTGGTCAAGCACCTCAAGGACCACGCCCAGCTGTACGGGCTGCCCGCGATGTCCCCGTACGTGCGCCCGTACCGGGAGCCGCTCGCCGTACGGCCGATGGCGGAGCTGTACGGGGCGTGGGAGGAGCGGGGGCGGCCCGGGACGGGTGATCTGCGCGACGACCTGCTGCTGTGCGTGGGCGAGTTGACGGCCGCCGGGCACGATGTGATCGTCGTCGACCAGACCACTCCGGAGCAGCGCCGGGCGGGGCTGCACACGGTGTGCGCGATCGTCCCGGGGCTGCTGCCGATCGACTTCGGCTGGTCGCGCCAACGGGCCCCGTACCTGCCGCGGCTGCGGACGGCGGCCCGGCGCGCCGGACTCCGGGACACCGATCTGACGGACGCGGAGATCCGGCTGGTGCCGCACCCCTTCCCCTGAACGCCCGCCACACGCGCCGGATGCCCCGGACCCCTCGTGCGAGGGGTCCGGGGCATCCGTGTGCACGGCCCTGCGGTGCTGGGGTCAGGCGCTACAGGAGGTGGTGCTGGTGGTGGAGGAACAGGTCGAGGTGGAGCTGCAGCTCGTGGAACCGGCGAGCACGACCTCGCTGGCGTCCGAGTAGTCCGAGATCTCGAAGGTCTCCGACTCCAGCTCCAGGATCTCGTCGGCGAGCGAGGCGAGCGGCGACTTCTCCATGGGAACTCCTTCAGTTGTACGGCCGCGGGACGGCCGTCTCCGTGTGGTGCCCTTCCAGGAGAACCGGTCACGCCGTCATCCCGCCCGGTCCCCTTCTGACATTCCGCTGACAGAAGTTGCCAGCGGCGTGACGGATCCGGCCGGACCCGGTGGCCGACCATGGCTTCATGACCCTGACCGCCTCCGCCGCATTCGCCGCTTTCCCCTCCGTCGCCAAGCCGCTGACCACGCTCTACCTCGATCTGCACCGGCACCCGGAGCTGTCGGGCGAGGAGCGGCGCACGGCCGGCCTGTTCGCCGGATGGCTGGAGGCCGCCGGGTACGCGACCACGCGCGGGATCGGCGGCCACGGCGTGGCCGGGGTGCTGCGCCGGGGCGAGGGCCCGACGGTGGTGCTGCGCGCCGAGCTGGACGCGCTGCCGGTACGGGAGACCACCGGACTGCCGTACGCGAGCGAGGGCCCGGTGGCGCACGCCTGCGGGCACGACCTGCACCTGGCCGCTGCCGCCGGGGCCGCGTCCCTGCTCGCGGAGGCCGCCCCGGAGGCCTGGCGGGGCACGCTGGTGGTGGTGGGGCAGCCCGCGGAGGAGACCCTGGAGGGCGCCCGGGCGATGCTGGCCGACGGGCTGTACGAGCGCGTCGGCCGCCCGGACACGGTCCTCGCGCAGCACAGCGCGCCGCTGCCGGCCGGGATGGTGGCGCACGGGTACGGGCCGATGACCGCGGGGAGCGTCACGTTCCGGGTCGTGGTCCACGGGCGGGGCGGGCACGCGGGCGCCCCGCACCTGACGGTGGATCCGGTGGTGACGGCCGCCCACGTGGTGACCCGGCTGCAGACGGTGGTGGCGCGGGAGGCGGCGCCGTCGGAGCAAGTGGCCGTGACCGTGGGCTCGTTCCGGGCGGGCGAGCGGGCCAGCGTGATCCCGGAGCGGGCCGAGCTGGCGATCACCGTACGGGCGGCGGGCGGGGCGGCGCTCGCGCGGGCGGCGGCCGCCGTCGAGCGGATCGTCCGCGCCGAGTGCGCCGCCTCGGGCTGCCCCCGCGAACCGGAGATCGTCCGCGAACGCGAATCCCCCGTCACGCACCCCGACCCGGCGACGACGGCCGCCGTACGGGAGGCGCACGCGGCGCACTTCGGGGCGGAGCGGGTGGCGATGTGGCCGCCGTCCCTGGCCACGGAGGACTTCGGGCTGTTCGGCGACGCGGGGCGGGCGGTGCACGGCGCGTCGGGGGTGCGGCTCGCCTACTGGATGCTGGGCGTGATCGGGCCCGCCGCCTGGGCGGCGGCGCCCGGGGAGGGCGCGGCCGGAAAGCTGGCCTCGCTCCCCGCCAACCACGCCCCGGACTTCGCCCCCGACGCCCGTACGGCCCTGCCCGCGGGCGTGGCCGCCCTCATGGCCGCCGCCCTGACCTGCCTGGG
>NZ_JBHWBP010000259.1:0-11062 GCF_042735575.1 Streptomyces sp. NPDC059564
CCGTAGACCCGGCGGTGGGGGCGCCCCGCCGCCCCCGCCCCCCCGGCGGCAGGCGCTCGGGGCCCCCGGGCCCGGGACCGCCAAGCCCGCCCCCCCCGCCCCCCCCCCCCCCCCCCCGCGCCCCCCCCCGCGGCGGGGGGCCCCCCCCCCGGGCGCGGGCCCCCTATAGGCTGCGGGGGGGCGCGTCGCCTCCCCCGCCCCGCCCACCGGCCGTGGATCTCCCGGCCGGGTCCGGGTTGACGACGTCGCGGCGCGAGGCGGCGGCCGGGCCACCGTCCTTCTCAGGACGGACGCGGCCTCAGCGGGAGGACCGCGGACGCCGGGAGGTCACCGCGGGCTCGGGCGCCGGGAGCGTGGCGGTGAGTGCGTCGAGCAGGCGCTGGGCGTCGACCGGCACGGGCAGGGCCCGGTCGCAGAGATCGGCGGGGGTTTCGGGGCGGGTGGGGTTGACACGTACGAGGCGTGCTCGCGGGAAGCGGCGGGTGAGCTGTTCCCCGGGCCACCGGATCACGCCCGGCGTGTTGAATCCGGCGCCGAATTCCAGGATGAGCAGGCGGGTGCCGGAGGGGGCCGCGCCCAGCCAGTCCGGGAGCCTGCGGTGCGCGGGGCGGTACGGGGCGTCGACGAACTCGGGGCCGACGCGGACGTTGATCTCCACTTCGCCGCCGCAGTTCGGGCACCGGGGCAGGGCGCCGAGGTCGCAGACGGCGTCGGTGCCCGGGTCGTACACGGCGAGGAGCCGTGCGACGAGGGGCTCGCTGCCCCAGACGGCGGGGGTGCAGGGGGTGGCGCACTGGTAGCGGCCGTAGTCGCCCTGCGGGGTGAAGATCCGGTCGGGAGCGAAGCCGCTGCGGGCGAAGAGGCCGTCCACGTTCGACGTCATCACCCAGTGGTCCGTCCCGCCGACCAGTGCGCGCAGCTGCTGGTAGAGGGGGTTGGGAGCGGGCGAGAAGCGGATGTCGCCGATGTGCACGGCCCAGTAGCCCCACAGCAGTTCGGGCGGCAGGGGCACACCGACGAGGTAGCGGGAGCGCAGGCCGAGGCCGTGCAGGGCGGGGAAGAGCTCCCGGAAGCGGTCCTCGTCGCCGTAGTCGTATCCGGCGGCGCTCAGTCCGGCCCCGGCCGCGATCAGGACGCGGTCGGCCTCGGCGAGCCGGCTGCGCAGCGCCTCGGCGGCGCCTTCCAGGTCGAAGACGGGGTGGTTCATCGGGGCTGGATCCCTTCGGTCAGTGCACGGACGTAGGCGGCGCGGTCGTCGTCCGTGTACACGTTGAAGATCACGCGCTCGAGGCGTCCGGGGTGGCGGTCCAGCCACATCGTGATGCCGCGGCGGGCAGCCCTCCTCCCGAACCGGGTGGGCAGCGGCGTCTGTGCGGGCCGTGGCCAGGAGGTGGGGGAACCACCCGGCTGCTTTGGTATTCCACCAGGAGTGGGCCTCGGGCGAGAACGCAGCCGCGGCAAGGCGTGCTCTAGAAGAAGCCCAGCTTCTTTGGGGAATAGGAGACCAGCATGTTCTTCGTCTGCTGGTGGTACACGTGCCACACCCGTCCTGAGTAGGCAAAGTGAAGCTACCGGCCCTTGGTGGGCCGGTACCGGCCCGCAACTGGCCCGGATCTTGGTCGCGGGGGGAGCGAGGGTGGACTGTTGTCTTGTGGGATGGCCGTCGGCGACGGCCCCCCGATCCCGGCTCGGAACCTCCCGCCGGTGCCCCTGAAGCCCCGTGGCCGGGTGCGTTGACCTGTACGTCCCTTTGATCCAGTCGATCTGCCCGAGACTGACCGGGGAGAGGGTGAAGCCCTGCGGAGATCGTCTCGGCACACGGCATGGGACAGCTATTCCCAGCCCATGGTGCCCATGATCTGTCCGGGGGCGAGCGGGGCGATGGCGGATGCCGATGAGTCGGCTGCCGACGCGGGCGGGCAGAATGCCTGGGCCGCGGCGCACGCGGTGACAAGAACGCCGATCCGTACACCGGCGAGCTTCGAAACGGGGCGTGACATGGAACACCTTCGGATCGGGCGCTGTGGTGGCACATCGGGCGGAGTGCCGTCGCCGTGGAACAGCCTCTGGTGCCTGGACCGTTCGCAGCTAGGGGTTGGGTGGTTCCTGATCCGGCGATGGCCGGAATGCGCCATCGAAGAGCCGCTCGAAGTGCGACGCGACGAACCCCAGCCGCAACTCGGTCAGAGTCCAGCCGCTGAGCTCCGGTTCACCGGCCAGTGCACGTCGGCACAGGCGCTCCGCCACCGCCTCCGCCGATCCGGAGTCCGGGGCGCTGACGAAGAATGTGAGGGCGACCCGGCCTCCCCGCTGCTGCACCGTCAGATGCTGGAGCCGATCGGCCGCAACGGCCTGCCGGGTCACCAGCATCCTCACGGTCTCCGCGTCCGGGGAACATCGGCCCGGCGCGGTGGGGGATGGGCCGGACAGGGGTGGTGGCGTTCCGGATGGTGGGCTGAAGAAGCCGTGAAGCATGTGCATATGTTCACTGTTGCGCAGGGCGGGGGCCGGTGCGCGGGGGTGGGGTTCCGGGTTCGGCACTGTCCTGAACACGTCAGCCGTGTTCACCGGTAATTCAACTGATTCCTATTCAGAGGACAGACCACTCGCTGCGATCATCGGCGCACCGATGACTACACGCGTAGAGGGACAGGACCACGGCATGCTCGACCTGCTCGGTTTGGACGCCACCAGCGAGGCTGTCTATCGCACCATGCTCTCCCGACCCCAGGCGCTGCTGCCCGAGGTGGCGGCCGCCGTCGGACTCGCCGAGGACCAGGTGCGCAGGACCCTCGACCGACTGGCCGAGCTCTCCCTGCTCCGCCCGTCATGGGAGCACAGCGGCCAACTGCGCCCGATCAGCCCGGAGATCGGCCTGGAGGCGCTACTCGCCCGCCAGCAGGCCGAGTTGGCGGCGCATCAGCAGCGGATCGAGGAGTCCAGGGCGGCGGTCGCGAGTCTGATCGCCCAGGTCGCGGATGCTTCCCCCGATGCCGCCGGTGCCGACGGTGGCATCGTGGAGCAACTGACAGGGCTGGACAGCATCCGTGACCGTCTCGCCGAGCTGACCCGTCAGGTGAAGTACGAAGTGTGTGCGTTCTCCCCGAGTCGTGGCCTCAGCGAGGACACTGTCGCGGCAGCGCGACCGCTGGACGAGCAACTGCTACGGCGCGGCGTGTCGATGCGCACCATCTATCTGGAGAGTGCCGGTCGGCACTCGACGACCCTCGAATACGCCCGCCGGCTCATCGCATTGGGAGCCGAGGTGCGGACGGCCCCGTCGCTGCCCGTCCGGATGACCCTTATCGACCGTCGGCTCGCCGTGATCCCGGTGAACCCGGACAACAGTGCGGCCGCGGCGGTCGTGCTGCACGGCCTGGGGGTGGTTGCCGCATTGACCGCCCTGTTCGACAAGTACTGGCGTACGGCAAGTCCCCTCAGCCCCGCCAGGGCACGCGACAGCAGAGGGCTGACGTCGCAGGAGCGCGAGGTGCTTCAGTTCCTTGCTGCCGGGCTCACCGATGAATCGATAGGCAAACGGCTGGGGGTTTCCGTACGTACCGCCGGGCGGATCGCCTCGGAGCTGATGACGCGGCTGGGCGCGGACAGCCGCTTCCAAGCCGGATACCGGCTGGCGCAGGCCGGCTGGCTGGACGCACCCTCCGCAGTCCTGAGTGCTGCGGAGGCGCGGTCACAGTGATGCCAGCTCCGATGCCATGTCGGGTCGCGTGGCCAGGGCAGTACGGGCGGTGGCCACGAGCTCTTCGGCACTGAGAGCGGCGAGCCGTGCCTGGTAGTGGTCGAGCAGACGGTCCGCGATCTGCGCCAGGCCCGCATCGTCCACCGGGCGGGGCGGCAGGAACAGGTCCGCGGCCAGCAGCGTCCGCAGGGCATCCTGGAGTTGGGCGGTGCCGATCTCCCTCACGGTGAGCGACAGATGGGCGGACAGTCCGGGACCGACCCCGGTCGCACAGTGCGCCGCTCCGCGGGGCACGTACAGGACGTCACCGGGGTGCAGGACGGTGCGCAGGGCGATGTCCCCGGGCTCGCGCTCCGTGCTGGGAGCCCAGTTGCCATCGGTGGGCGGGGTGTGCACCGTCCAGCTCTTGCTGCCCTGTACCTGGATGACGAAGACATCGGCGTCGTCACGGTGCGCGGGCAGAGCCTGGCGGTCGGGCGGGCTGAGGAAGTAGAACGCCTCGGTTTTGCGGCCGAGTTCCCCTGCAAGGCTCTGCACCAGTGCGGCGACCGGGGCGTGCCAGTGTTCGACGTTGCGCAGCAGCACTGTGGCGCCCTTGGACACCTCGGTCCTGACCTTGCCCGGGTCCACGGCGGTGTGGATGGCGGTCGGGCCGACGGGCCGGGGGGTGGTGTAGCGGCGGACGGGCAGATGGCGGCCGCCCTCGACCATTTCCAGATAGGGCTCGGTCAGGGTGCCGCAGGCGAGTACCCGGTCGAGGTCGGCGACGCTGAGCGCGCCTGTCCAGGAAGTGTCCGTGGAGTGCACCCGGGGCACCCTGCGCCAGGTGGCCGTCAGGAAGTCGGCAGTGTCTCCGACCAGTTCGGCGAGCGTGGGCCGGGTGAGGGGCGGGGCCTGCAGGATGGCCGAGGTCATGTCTGTCCGTCCGGTGGTCGTGATGCGGTTCGGCGGGGGTTTTGCCGGGGGCACGGAGCCGTGCCCCCGGCGACACCATGGGGATCAGATGTGCTCGTGGTACTGGATGGTCTCGATCCGGCGGATGTCGGCGGCGAGCTTGATGGTCAGGGCGCGCAGGTCCATGGGAATCCCTCCTCTCTGCTGTGCTCGGTGCGGTGTTCGCGGCGCGGCGGTTGCCGCGCCTGCGGGTCAGATGAGTTCGTGAAGACCGTGGCGAAGGCTTCGCGTGGTCAGGAAGCGGGCGATCAGCCAGGCCAGGGCGGTCCAGGCGGCGGTGAGCAGCAAGGCGCGGACCAGTAGCGCGGTGTCCCAGCCGTCGGCGGACCGGACACGGTAGAGCTCGAGAGCCGGGGTGAAGGGCAGCAGGTCGGCCACGGCCGTCACCGGTCCGAGCTGCTCGGCGGCGGGCAGTACGCCGCCCAGGGCGAGCGTCGCGTAGGCCAGGGTGTTGCTGATCGCGACCTCGGACCGGCGGCCGAGGCAGGTGCTGGTGACGACGAGTCCCATCGAGGCCGTGGCCAGCATCACCACCACGTACGCGGGAAACGCGGTGAACTGGTCGAGCACCAGCTCCGGATGCCCGAGGATCAGCGGCACCGTGAGGGTCGCCGCGGCCCAGACTCCGAGTGCTTCGGCGACGTAGGGCCAGCTGCGGGCCACGATCAGCGCGGCGGTCGGCGGCCGTCCGGTGAGCAGCCTGCCCATGGTGCCGAAGTATCGTTCCTCCGTGCCGATGTCCGGCAGCCGGACGATCAGTGGACCTACTGCCAGGAAGGCGATTGCACCAGTGAGGCCGTGGATCAGTCCGGCATCGCCGGTGGCCAGGCGGCCGAGCAGGGCGTAGAACACCGTCTGAAGCACCGCCCGCGGCAGCACACTGAGCAGCAGGGTCCGCGGCGGCGCGGTGACCAGGTAACTGACGCCGGCCAGCCGGGCGGTGAGCCAGTAGGGCCAGAGACCGCGGCCCAGACGGGCAGTGCCTGCCGGCAAGGCGGCGGGCCGGGTCACGTCAATGGAGGTCAAGGCTGCCCTCCTTGACCGCTCTGCCGAGCAGCCGGCCGAACACCGCATGGCCGGCCGCGAACTGCGCGGCGACACAGACCGCCAGCACCGCCGCGGCGGTCAGCAGCGGGGAGTGCGGGGCTCCCGCGGCGGCCAGTGCGAACTCCCGTAGCCAGCGCAGGTCCAGCAAGGCCGATGGCCATCGCAGCCAGCCCGGCAGCACGGTCAGCGGGAGCAGTGCGCCGCTCAGCAGGAACACCGGGAAGAGCAGGGCCTCGGCGATCCGTCCGGCCGAGCGGCTGGCGATGAACAGTCCGGCGAGCAGGGTGCCGACCGCCGTCGCCGAGACCAGGGCGAACACGGCGGCAGGCAGCAGCAGCACGGGATGAGTGAAATGCAGCCGATGGCCGAGGGCGGCGGGTACCACCGCGGACACCGCCATTGAAAGGGCCAGTGCGGTGGCACCCGCGCCCAGCGCCTTTCCCGCCACGATCAACCGCAGATCGGTGGGGCGGGCGAGCAGCGAGCTGAGGGTGCCGAAGCGGATCTCGCGGCGCAGCAGCATGCCGGACGACCAGATGGTGGCGGACCACAGGGACAGCAGGCTGGTGCCGGTGACCAGTGCGGTGGTGCGGAGGGGGTCGGCATGCCCGCCGCCCGAGAGCACGATGGTCTGGATGGCGGCAGGCTGAACCAGGCCGATGATGGCCAGGGAGGGGCTCGAACGCACCTCGCGCATGTGCAGCTGCGCGGTGCGCAGCACGATACGGGCGGTCATGCGGCCACCAGCGAGAAGACGTCGTCCAGCGCGACGGGCCGGACGTCGAAGGTGTGCGGGCCGAGGTCCGCGAAGGCCGAGCCGATGTCCGCCAGCAGCCGTGGGTCCCAGGTGGGCAGCGGGATGTCGATCTGCCAGCCGGCCGGATCGTGCCGGGTGCGGGCCGTCGAGAGCGAGGCCGGCAACTTTGGCAGCGGTCCGATGCCGCGCGCGGTGGCAGTGGCCACGTGCCCGGCCAGCCGGCGGAAGTCCGCGGTGGCCAGGTCATGGGTGATCCGGCCGTCCTTGAGCATCAGGACGCGGTCTGTCATCCGATCGATGTCCAGGAGGTAGTGGCTGGTCAGCAGGATGGTGGTACCGGCTCCGGCCAGAGTGCGGACGGTCTGGCGGAGCCGGGCCGCCTCCTCCGGGTCCAGGCCGATGGTGGGCTCGTCGAGCAGCAGCACCTCGGGCTCGGCGATCAGCCCGGCGGCCAGATGCAGGCGCTGGCGCATGCCTTTGGAGAAGGTTTCCACCCGCCGGTCGGCCGCGTCGTCAAGGCCCATCCGGGTGAGCAGGACCCCGGCTCGGGCCGTCAGCGTAGTGCGGCCGAGGCCGCTCAGCATGCCGAAGAACAGCAGGTTGTCGCGGGCACTGAGCCGGGGATAGAGACCGCGGTCGCCACCGAGCACGACGGCGGTGCGGCGCCGTACGGCCTTGGGGCGGGTCCGCACGTCCGAGCCGGCCACCCGCGCGGTGCCCGAGGACGGGGCGAGGAGCGTGGCCAGGATCTTGATCAGTGTTGTCTTTCCGGCGCCGTTGGCTCCGAGGACACCGAGCACCTCGCCGCGCGGAACCTGGAAGGAGACCTCGTCCAGCACGGTGCGCCGGGCCGCTCCGGTGCCGAACACGCGGCTCAGGGCCTCGACTTCGACGGCGGGCAGGGCGGTCATCGGCCCCCCTCGCGGTTGAAGTCGCCGGCCGTGGCGAGCCGTACGTCGAGCCGCAGTGCGGTGCGCGGGATCTGCGGGTCGGTGAGTCGCTCCACCAGATCCGTGAGCTCGGCCACCAGATTGCGGGCCCGCTGCGGGAACAGGTCGGGGTCGAAGGCGGGAGCGGCGCGCAGTTCCAGATGTACGACTGCGCCTTCCGCCCGTCCAGCGACCTTGATCAGGGGGCGGCCCTGTCGTATTTCGGCGCCGGGCGTGCCGGGGCGGCCGAGCGGATAGCGTTCCAGCTCCGGCATGAGCTCCGCGCCGACGGCGAGCGCCACTGGCGAGATGACAGCCACGGTGCGCCCGTCGACCGTGGCCAGCGGGGTGGTGGCGCGCCGGCCGACGAGCCGTACGGACACCTCACCGGGGTCGCAGGGACTGGCGATCCGTTCGACGAGATCGCCGGTGCGGTAGCGGATCATGGGTTGCAGCTGCGCGAACGGATACAGCTCGGTGGCGGTCAGCTCGCCGGTCCCGGAAGGAACGGGCACACCCGTGTCGAGGTCGAGGACCTCGGGCAGGGCCACCGGGTCGAAATGGAATGCACCGCACTCGGTGCACTCGGTGGCGCCACAGCTGACCTCGGACAGGCTGAACCGGTTGACCAGCGGAGTCCCGGGCCAGGCGCTTCGGAGCAGGGCCTGCTGGCCGGGCAGCAGCAGATCGGTGAGGTTGACGATCCGGTCCAGGCGCAGCGCCGCGGGGTCGAGGCCGAGTTGTCGCAGAGCCCGGGTGAGCAGCAGCAGCCCGCCGGGCGAGCCGATCAGATGCCGTTCGTGGTCACCGGGCGCCAGATCGTCCCGAAGGAGCAGGCCGATGGTCTTGTCCAGACCCGCCGCGGTGAACACGTCGACGTTCAGCCGCAGCCCCGTGGAGGCGAACGCTCCGTGCACGGTTGCCGGTACGGCGGAGAAGGTGACGGGCGCCAGGGTCGGTCGGCCGCTACGCGCCGACTCGACCTCCTGGAGGATGGCCACGTGTTCCTTGAAGGCGGCGATCTCCACGCCGCTGCGGGCCCGGATGAAGGGGTGGCCGGTGGTACCGGTGGTGTGGGTGAAGACCTCGGGGGCCAACTCCGGGTGCAGACGCTCGCGGTGGGGACGGGCCAGCAGGACGGACTTGTCAATGGTGGGCAGTAGCGCCAGGTCCTCGCTCCGCTCGACCGCTTCGGTGCGGCAGCCCGCCCAGTGATGGCGGTAGAACGGCACCTTGAGGGCGTTGGCCACCGTCAGGGGCAGCAGCTGATTGCGGAAGGCGGTCTTGGCGGGATCGGATTCCGGACCGGTGGTCTCGTCGGAGGTGTCGAGGAGCATCGTCATGCCGCACTCCCGGTGCTCATGGCCGCCATCCGGGCCAGGTCGTGGTCGCTGAAGCCGGCCAGCCGGCGCAGCTCGAGATCGGGGTTGTACCGTCCGCGCCGGGCGCTGTGGTCGGGCTCGCGGCGCATGTAGTCGCCGAGGCCGCGCTCCTCCACCATGACGTTGAGCTGTTCCAACGCCCGGGTGGTGACCGCTTCCACCGCCAGGTCGTCGCCGTGCAGATGCCTGAGCCAGTGGTTCGCGTACGCGACGTGGCGCAGCTCGTCCGCGAGTACGTGGTCGAACATGACGGCGACGTCGGCATAGCCGGTGGAGCGCAGTCGCGGAATCGCGTCGGCCAGGGCCTCGATGGCAGCGTCCTCACCGGTGCGGGACAGCACGATGAGGCGGAAGGCCAGCGGCTGTCCGGCCATGGCGCTGTAGGTGTCGGGGATCCGGAACGCCACCCGGCGGTAGTCCTTGCCCATCGCAGTCAGATGGTCGAGCAGCAGATGGGTGTGGCGGAGCTCGTCATGGGCGTGGCGCGCCATGTCCCGGTAGAACTGCAGGGGCAGATCGGGGAACTCGGCGATGTTGCGCAGCGGGATGTCGGTGGAGATGAACTCGGTGGCTATGCCCTTGCGCAGCGCGTGCAGGACGATCGAGCGCGCCGGATCATCGGCCTCGGGGTCCTGGAACTCGACGTCGGCCGCGCTCACAAAGCTCGCCCAGCCGGGGTAGCGCCGGGTCGGGCAGTCCCGCAGGCGCAGGGCTGGGGTGCCGGTCGCAGTGGTCGGGGCGCCCGCGGTACAAGGGACGGCCAGGAAGTCCGCGACCGTCCGCAGCGCCGCCGCATCGGGCACCACCTTGGGGCCGGGCCCTTCCGGGTCCTCGGGATGCGGCCGGTAGGGCTCGGTGCCCTCGGCCACCAGGGCGAGGCATGCTCCGTACAACCGACGGTCGTGGAAGGCGTGTTCGGCCCGGCAGCCGTTGTGCAGTTCCGTGAAGGTGTCCTCCAGTCCCCGCAGCAGTGCGGCCGCGAAGACCAGCGCCCGCTCGCCGCTGCCGGCCAGCAGGTCGTCGGCTGCCTCGACGGCGGCGGGCCCCGGCGTCCCGAGCTCGTCGGGCCGTATCCGCATCTCCAGCAGCCGGTCGTGAAGCAGGACGCTCTGGCCGATCAGCGCGTGCACGGCCCGCACCAGGGCGGCGCGGGGGGCGACGTCGCCGAGTAGCGGAGCGAAGGCCGCCAAGGTGCGCCCGGCGAGCAGGGTCGCGTGGTAGAGCCGCCGGTTCACAACGGCCAGATCGTGAACGCTGAGCTCGTCGGCGCCCTGGGACGACCCGACAGGGGCAGGGTTGGCGGCGGAGGGCATGCGGAAGCTCCTTGGCAGCGATCAGGAAGAGACGCCGCGGGCGGGTTTCCGGTGACCTGTGCGCCGCGTCGTACGAGCAAGCTTGTCGGCCTGCGGATCACCGCAACAGGACCCGCCGGGTTCCGCATCCGGCACTGTCGGGAAGACGCCAAGGCCGCGGACGTCGCGGTCCGGGCTCCTGCGGCAGATCCGGTCATTGGGAATCGGGAGTGTCAGCTTCTTTGCGCGAGCCCTGATGCTGACGCTTCTTGCGGGTAGTGCGGTCGCTGGTCGGCGGTGACGCGGTCGCCGTAGTAGCTGACGAGGGTGTCGATTTTGTAGAACGCCACCGCCGAACACCTGCTCCGAATGATCGCGGCGGACGGCACCCGCGGCTGAGCCCCGCCCAGGACCCGTGTGGCAGAGTGGCGCGGATGCCATCACTCTCGCTGCGCATCGTAGGCAGCGCTCTCCCGGGTCGTGAATGCGGTGGATACCGGGACGTCCATGTCGCCGTGCAGCGCGGGCGCGAGCCGGCGGGTGTTGTCCCCGGGGACGCCGCGGAGGCGGTGTGGGAGTTCACCGTGGAAGCGGTCGCCACGCCGGACGGTGCTTGGGACTTTCGTGGACCTCACGTCCACGGACGACGCAGGTCCGGTTCCAGTATCTGACGTGGGGAGAGCTGCCGCCGGGTGGCGCGTTCAGGATGTTCCGCCGCTCCAAGCTGATGGTGGACGACCCCCCGCCGCAGGCCGTCGCGGCGCGATGCTCTGGGAGCTGGCTGGGGATTACGAATGCCCGGACGACACGTCGGGGCAGTGCGTGCCCGGCTACACCCTGACCCAGCAACTCGACGACGCCCAACGCGATGCCGGGCCCTACGGCGCGACCCGTGCGGTAACACCAAACTGCCCAGCCAGGTCCTGGACGCGGACGTGACGTTCGCCAAGTACCCGACCGACAACAAGGACCTGTGGCCGCTCCAGCCCATGCCGCGCATC
>NZ_JBHWBP010000260.1:0-4668 GCF_042735575.1 Streptomyces sp. NPDC059564
GGGCGGTCGATGGCCGTCCTCCTTCTCGGCGCGATGCACGCCGCGTTCACCGGCGCCGCCCTTCTCGGTGAGGCCGGCGTGCTGCTGAGCGCCGAGCCGTTCTCGGATGAGTTGCAGATCGTCGACGCCTGCCTCGCCGCCCCCGAGCGGGCGGCGCGTCTCATACGGGAGCGGCTGCGCTACCGCGCCCGCTCCGCCAGCCGGACCACCTCAGGTGGCATGTAGGGCGTCACGATGGAGATCTCCATGTGAGTGGGGGCGGGGTGCCGCGTTTGCGGTGGTGGGTGGGCCGCATCCCGCGTTCTGGTCGCTCCAGCCCGCGGCAGCGACGTCGGCGTTCTGGTTCTGGTTCTGGCAGGGCCCAGCGGGCGCAACGGACGTGAGCGAGCGCGCACCCTCGCCCAGCAAGGCTTCACAGCATTGGCGATCCGCTGGTTCGGCGGGCCTGGGCAGTCCCCGGGAATGTGTGAAGTTCCCCTGCGTATCGCTCGTCCCGGACCTGGCGGGCGCGGTCGCTATCTTTCGTCCCGATGGACATTGCGTGCGATCTCTCGGTTTCATGACAGCACGCGACGTGCACACATACAGCCCGGTGACAGTACCGACGCGCCCGATCCCTCATCTCATGAGAATCGCAGCATGGCGGAGATGTCGCCGCGCGCGGTCTCGCAAGTCCGAGAGGACGCTGGTTCAACTTGCAGTCGGTGTGCGTCGATCTGGAGCGGAGAGACAGACGACGAGCGAGTGCGCGCCGCCTTCATCCCGACTGGGTGGGGTCAAGCGATCCCGCAAGTCTCCGAGGACACGAAGCAACGGGCCCCGCCCCTTAAGGACTGCCGGGCAGCGGGCAGTCTGTGTGAAACTCCCTCTGAATGATCACTCGGGGGGAGTTTCGCGTTGAACGCGCTGTTGAAGAGGGTGTGGATCGGGCTGGCCGCGACCTTGATCGTGAGTCTGGCCGCCGTGGTCATGCCGGACCACATCCAGATAAACGACGACGGGCGCATCCACCTGGGCGCGCCCGCGCCCACGCCGTCCCCATCCACGGCGGCGCCCACACCGGAGTCCACATCACCGCCCCTCACACGGGACAGCGTGGACGAGGTGATCCGGACCGCGGTCAGCGCGGCGGGCCTCGACCCGGCGCAGGGGCGCCCGACCGGTGCGGCCGGCGCCAACTCGAACAGGACGGGCTGGATGGCCGTCCGCGAGAAGACCGCCGCGCAGTCGGAGATGAACGCGATCTGCGCCGACCTGGAGCGCCAGGGCTGGACGCTGAACCCGAACGGCGACCGCCCCGACGCCTCCCGCAGCTACAAGCGCGGGGGCTGGTACCTGCTGGTGAGCACGCGCGGGAAGAGCCAGGCGCCGTCCACCACCTCCGCCTTGACCGACTCGCAGACCTACCTGACCCTGACCGGGCTCCAGCTGAACCTCTCCGACATACCCCTCCCCGAGATCACCGTCCACATCGGCTGACCCCTCAATACGGCCGAGGGCAAGACGTTGCTACCCGAGCCAGACGATGTCCAGGACGGACAGGTGCCGGGTGAGGCGGTTGGCCACGTAGACGACGGACAGCTGTCCGACGGACGCGGCGCGGACGTCCTCGCCCTCCGGATCGCCGGCGTTCCACTGGGGCCAGCCCCACGGGGAGCGCACCGCGATGTCCAGGACGTCCCGGACCATCTCCCTGGCCGGGTCGGGAAGCTCGGCGAGCGTCTTCACGGCCTGCGGGGACAGACGCACCGCCCACGGCTGACCGGTCACCGGCGGCGGCCGAGGACGTCGTCCAGATCCACGAAGCCGGACTCGTCGCGGCCGGAGTCCATGAAGGCGTCGACGGCCGGGGCCGCGGCGACGCGCAACTGCCAGGTACGCACCACCTCGTGCAACGGGGTGAGGCTGAAGGAGTCGCGGGCATCCTCCAGGGCCTTGGCCCAGTCCCGCTCGAACGCCGGCACCCACGTGTCCGCACGGCGGTCGGCGCGCAGCAGGGCACGGAGTTCGGCCGGGGCCCCGGGCGCGGGCGCGTACGGCGGGACGGGTGCGTGGTCGGCGGGTTGAGCGCTCACGAGCTCCTCCAGGCAGGTTGTACCGCCACGGTAGCCGCCGCAGCGGTGGAGGGAGGAGGGGTTCAGCGCACACGGCCGGTGGAAGCAGCTCTGGCCTAGGACTTGTCCGGGCGAGGTTGTCGGGGTTGAGCCAGTCGTAGGCAGAGCGCCTGGACCATTCCAGCGTGGGGTGGTCCAAGTCGCCGTCGACCTCGATGAGATGGTCGGCCTCGTGACGGAGTCCACCGCCATCGTCCCCCGTCCAGGTTGTGGTGCCAAGGAACCGCCGGCCGGTCTCCTCCTCAACCTCGCGTGCGAGGGGGAAGGCCCACCTGACCGGAGCCTGTTCGTTCGGCTGTCCTACGCGCATGGAAGCAGTCCTCGCAGCCCGAGCAGCTGTCGGCCGAATACCAAACGGGTGTCCCGTACAGCGGGAGGAAGGCCGTCGCGATCAGCGACCGCGTGGCGGGTAGCGGGAGGGCAGCCCGCAGCTCGGCGGGGATGCACTCCCCATCCCACATGAGGTACCGGTGTGCCGTCGAGTCCCCGCGAAATGGCAACGGCAGCCACTCTGCCGTGCGTGGCAGTGAGATACGGCAACCGGCCCCATCCTGCGGCGAGTAGCATCCGGCACCTACGAACATCCCCTGAAGGAGCGAGGACTGCCGTGGCCAATGAGCCGGTCAACACCCCGATCCAGACCAAGTACGCGGAGCAGCTGGCCGCCGACCTGGCAGCCAACCAGGCCGAGCAGGCGACGCTCACCGAGCGTCTGACTCAGCTCCAGAGGGAGGAGAAGTGGCTCACCGCGGCGCTGGACTCCATGCCTCCTGCCGGCGCCGAGCCGGCGTCGCCGCAGGGGCTCGCCGAGCCGGTGAGCGCCACTCCTCAGGCCGACAGCGGCGTGGAGGCGGCGGCCGTGCCGCAGCCTCGGGCGGGGAAGAAGACCGACGGCGCGGCCCCGGTGAAGAAAGCCGCGGTCAGGAAGACCACCGCCAAGAAGGCCTCTGCGGCCCCTGCCAAGAAGACGGCGCCCCAGAAGGAGGTGGCCGCAGCCAAGGAGACCGCGAAGGCGGCGGAGCCCACGCTCGGCCGGCTCCTCGCGAGCCTGCTCTCCCAGCAGCCCGGTGAGCCGAAGAAGGTGAGCGAGATCCGTACCGAGCTGGAAGGGACCCACCCCGAGCGCGCGAAGTCGGATCCGGTCGTCCGCAGCGCTCTGGAGAAGCTCGCGGCGAAGGGTGTGCTCGAGAAGAGTGCCCAGCAGGGCACCGTGTTCTACACCTGGCCGATGCCCGAGAAGGCCCCCGCTCCGGCAGCCGCGGTGACCGCTCAGGAACCCGCCGAGGCAGTCCCGGCCGGCGCCTGAGCACTGCGGTCCGGACCCGGCGGCCGGGTTCCCGCCCTTCAGCGCGTTCCAGGGCGCGGAGCGCTCTGCGGGACCTGGCCGTCGTGGACCTGGCCACCGTGGACCTGCCCCGCTGCCTGGGCCGTGAGTGCCGGACCGCCGTCGGGGCCGACCGGGGCAGGGGGGCAGCGCGCGTTGCGTGACTGAGCGGATATCTGCGCGGCCCGGGCCGCCATACCTTCCAGGCCGGACGAAGCGAGCTCCCTGCCCCGGTCGGGAGCGTTGAGTGCCTCCAGGGTCTGCGGTCGGCTCACCTGGAGGTCGTCGAAGCGCTGCCGTGCTGTCGTGTCGCGGACGGATGCCTCGGCGACTGGCTCGGCGGTGACCGCAGGGCGGCCGAACTCCGCCCTCCCGCTGGCCAAGTCGGCTCTGCTTGTCCTGGGCCACCGGCATGTCCCGTCTACCGGGTCGGTGACTTGGCGTGCCCTCCCGGGGGGGGCGGGCTCGGGGGTGCACCGACGAAACGAGCCGCGACCCCTCGCTGCGTGTCAGCACGCGGCCTCGGCGCCTCTCGCTCCTGACCGGCAAGATCCGGAAGGGACGACCCAGGGGTTGGGGCGAACTCCACGCCGGGGCCCCTGCTCGTCGGCCGCGAACCGGCGACCTCCGTCGCGTCACGCGTGACACAGGGTAACGAATCGCGTATCGTTCGTCACGTCCCGTTACATTACCGCACGGGGTGGACCGCGTAACGGGGTCGGCCGTACGCCGCCGCCCCGCCGGCGGCACGCCCGCCAGGAGGTGCCGGTGATCGACCGAATCTGGCTTCAACCACCCCTCGCCATCGCCCGGTTGGGTGCCTCGCCGGTACCCTGCGACAACTACCGCTACGGACCCAGCGACCTATCCCCGCGCGGTACGGGAAAGACCACCGTGGAGCCGGTGGAGACCCTCGACCTCGCCGCCGGGGGCACCCTGACCACGCGCACGCCGCAGAAGGTCCGGTTCAAGGACGCGGACGGCTGGCGGCCGGTGTGCCCGTTCTTCGAGGTGCACGGCAACTGGACCACCGCCGACGGCGAGAGCCGCACGGGGGCCCTCACCACCGACGTGCTCGCCGGCTTCGGGCTGGACCTCGGCGACGTGCGCTGGCGGGTCTCCGTCGCCAACCTCAAGGCCCACCACATCACCCAGCAGTCGGACGACCGCGTCGAGGCCCAGGCCGAGGTCCGCGGCGACGACCACCAGCGCCACCCGCTCTCCGGGACC
>NZ_JBHWBP010000260.1:4678-11014 GCF_042735575.1 Streptomyces sp. NPDC059564
CCCGCAGGGCGCCGCCAACCCGCTCGTCCCGACCGGCAGGTCCATCCCCCTCGGCTCGGTCCAGGCACCCGCGCCGAACGCCGAACTCCCGGAACTGCGGCTGCGGTTCACGCCGGGGAAGGGATTCGTGTACGGGCCGACGGACCTCATCGAGCGAGAGGGCGACTACACGTTGCCCCAGGAGCGGCTGTTCCTCAACCCGGACTCCGCCTGGGGCCGGTTCCTGGTCCAGGACCTGAGCGACGACCAACGCACCTTCCCCTCCGGACTCTTCGCGGGTGCCGAACGCTCGCTCCAGGCCAGCCAGGGAATGGTCGACGACGTGTGCGACGGCACGGTGACGGTGACCTTGCCCGGTGGCCTCACCGCCACGGCGCGGATCGTCGCCAGCCCGCCCGACTTCGCACCGGACCGGCGCCCCTTCCTCTCGCTGGCGGACGGGCTGACGGACCGTGTCGCCCGCGCCGAGGTCCGCGACCCCGGCTACGTCGCCGACAAGCCCCGGACAGCGCTGGAGATGCGCGACCTGTTCGAGCGGATCCTGGAGACGATGGGGAACATGAACGTGGACGTGCAGAACGCGCGCGTCCTGTTCGAGAACGGCGCCGTCGCGTGGCCCGTACCCGAACGCCTCTCCGGTGCCCTGCTCGAGCTGACCGACCACGGCCGCCGACGTCACCGCCGGTACGTGGCGCTGGAGGTGCTGGAGGACGTCCTGCGCGAGCAGCCGGACCTCATCGCGCGACGGATCCGGCCACCCGCCGAGGACATCACCCCCAGCTACACCGACGGCCGGATGCCCATCGGCATGCGCGGGGCCGACGGCGGTCCGGTGCACCTGAGCCGCCGGCAATACGACCTGCTGACCGCCTGGGCGCGGAGCCTGCGCGAGGAGACGGAGCCGGGCACGTGACCGTTCTCCTCCAGATCGGCCGACGGCCGCCCGGCCGGCCCCCGGTCCCGCCTCCGGCCGGCCCGCCGCGTCCGCCCGGCCCGGGAGACCAGCTGAGGGTCTTCCGCAGCGCGCACGGCGCCCATCTGTTCGTCGCCGACGGCAGCCGCGTCTACGACCTGCCCGAGCCCGTCGCGGCCCGGGTGGAACGGTGGACCGCGGCGCCGGAGGGCTCCCTCGCCGACCTGGCAGGCGAGCTGGACCTGCCGCTGTGGGGCGACCCGCGGATCGACGGCACCCCGGCCGTCCCGCCCCCGCTGTCCTCGATCTCCCTCAACGTGATGCAGGCCTGCAACCTCAGCTGCGGCCACTGCTACGCGGACGAGGGCCGGTTCGGAGGAGCCGCCCGGTCGATGCCCCGGGCCACCGCGTACGCGGCGGTGGACCGGCTGCTGGCCGAGGCCGCTCCCGGCTCGGACGTCGTCGTGGGCTTCATGGGCGGTGAGCCGCTGCTCGCCCGCGACCTGGTGCACGAGGTGGTCCGGTACGCCGTCCGGGCGGGGGCCGCCACCAGCCACCGGATCCGCTTCGCGCTCACCACCAACCTGACGACCGTACGGCCCGACGACGCGGCGCTGTTCGCGGAGCACCCGTTCACCGTGACGGTCAGCCTGGACGGCGACCGGGCCGGCCACGACGCCCTGCGCAAGGCGCCCGGCGGAGCCAGCGCGTACGACCGGCTGCGGGCCGGGCTCGACACGCTCGCCCGCCACGGCCGCCCCCGCCACCTCTCCGCGCGCGTCAGCGTCACCCCGTACACCGGCCGGCTCCTGGACGTCCTGGAGCACGGCATCGCGCTGGGCTTCGACGAGGTCGGTTTCGGGGCGGTGGTCAGCGCCCCCGACCCCGCGTACGAGATCACCGCCGAGGCCTTCGCGGGCTTCCTCGAGCAGATGACCGCATGCGGTGAGCGGGCCCTCGCGGAGCTGTCGGCCGGCCGGCCCTACCCCTTCGGCAACTTCCAGACCGCCATGGAGCAGCTGCACCGGGGCGCCCACCGCCCCTACCCCTGCGGGGCCGGCGCGGGCTATCTCAGCGCCTCCGCGGAAGGGGACCTCTACGCCTGCCACCGGCTGGTCGACGACCCCGCCTTCGCCATGGGCTCGCTCGCCGCCGGACCCGACACCGCGGCCCGGCAGCGGCACCTGGCCGAACGCCACGTGGACCGGCAGGAGCCCTGCCGGTCCTGCTGGGCCCGCTACCTGTGCGGCGGCGGCTGCTACCACGAGGTCAGCCGACGGGGCCGGCCCGGCTGCGACTACATCCGCGGCTGGCTGGCCTTCTGCCTGCGCGCCTACGTCGAACTCGGCCAGGCCGCACCCGAGTTCTTCCAGCAGGGGTCCGCGGCGGCCCCGCTCACGAGCAGTGCCAGCACCGTCTGAAGGCCCGAAGGAGCCCGTCCATGCCCGACCTGCCGACTCCCACCGGGAAGATCTTCCCCCGCAACCTCACCGCCCGGGCCGACCACGTCGTACGCGGCAACCCCTCCAACACCCGCCCGGAGAGCGGGGTCGACAACTGCTTCCCCGGACTGGAGTTCGACCAGCGCAACCTGGACAAGGCCTTCTTTCCCGGGCTGCTGGTCGACTTCCACCGCGAGGACGACGGCTCTCGTGTGCTCGCGGTGACCGGGGGCGTGGCCGAGCAACAGGGGCTCACCACCGCGGACATGACCTCCGACTCCGTATTCATCGGCGCGATCTGCGGGCGGACCAGGGTGGACCAGATCGAGGCGGACCTCGAACCGGTCGACTGCCGCGGGCGTCTCGGCCCCGACGTCATGCGGCCGGTCCGAGACCTGCTGCCGGGGCGGATCGCCGTCCTGCTGCTCGCACGCGATCCCGGTGTGTCCGTGCCCGGCCCGGCCCTCGTCGGCAACTTGAACAGCCTGCGCCTGCAGAACCAGAGCCTGGTCCGGCGGGCAGCCGACGGCCGGCTGCTGTTCGCCGTCCTGGTAGGCGACCGCGCCCGCTATCTGGACGAAAACGGTGTGATCGATCCCGAGGCCTACCAACCGGGAGACCTGACCCGCAGCCTGTGCGCGCCCTGGCAGTACGACTTCCGCGACTGCGGCTGTTTCTACTGGGCCGCGTCGAAGCCGGACGTGACCAGCAACGCCGACGGCACCGTCCCGAAGATGAACTTCCTGCGCGCGGACCGCGCAGCCGTGCCCGACGACGACACGGAAGGGGCGCGGCGGCCGAAGGAGTTCGGCTACGTGCGGATCATCAACGAGTGGAGCGTCCTGCCCGCGGTCCTCAACGACCGCGAGGACGACACCCTCGGCAACCCGGCGGCGCCCGAGATCCCGGAGCTCACCCGCCCGCAGGTGATCAAGGAGCTGAAGCGGCTGGCGACCGTCGAACACGCCCTGTGCGTGGAGTACCTCTACGCGCACTACTCGCTGGCCGCGCCCCTGGCCCGGCCGGACGACCCCCAGTCGCTGACCGGGCGGATCCACGCTGCGGCCAACGAGGTGTTCTCCGTCGCCGTCGACGAGATGCGGCACCTGCGCTGGGTGAACGAGGCCCTCGGCACGCTCGGCGAGCCCCCGGTCATCGGCCGGGCCGCCGTCATCGAACGGGACGGTCCGCACCCCTTCGAGCTGCGCCCTCTCACGCCCGAGCAGCTCCAGTGGTTCATCGACGTGGAGGCCCCGAGCCAACAGGTCGGCACGGGCGTCGACGGCATGTACGTGAAGCTGCACGAGACCCTGCGGCGCCGGCCCGACCTCTTCCCCGAGAGCGAGCGGCTGGCCCACCTGATCAAGCTCATCATCGACGAGGGCGGGGACCACTTCCGCCGCTTCACCGCCGTCAAGGACCACCTCGCCGGGCTCCAGCCGCAGCAGTACCTGCGGACACTCGGGCCGAGCACCGGAACCGAGCTGGTGACGCGGATGCTCGAACTCAGCGACCAGTACTACGCCGTCCTGCTCGGCGCCCTGCGCACCACCTTCGCCCTCGGGGACAAGGCCGGCGGCGTGCTCATCGAGGGCTCGCGGAAGACCATGACCAACCTGCACGAGATCAACCACGCCCTCGCCGCCCACGGGGTCGCCCCGCCCTTCACCCTGCCCGTCGCCTTCGCGGCCCCGGTCGAGGGGGCGCCGCCACTGCCCGCGGCCCTCGCCGACGGACAGGCCACCCGGGCGGCCGCCGTCGCCGCCATCGAGGCCCTGCGCGGCATCCGCACCCTCGGCGACCAGACCATCCGCAGGATGGCGGTCAGCCATCAGCGGGAGACCGAAGCCCTGCTGGCCGTGCTGGACCTCCAGGGATGAGCGGTGCCGGGCGGGCGGCCGCCGCGCCGTCCGGCCCCGTCCAGATCGACGGGGGCGGACTGGCCGAGCTGACCTGCGCCCGGCTGCTCGTCGGGCGCGGGCACCGGGTCCGGCTGCCGCCGCCCGGGCCGGGCATGGCAGGCGAGCGGCCTCTGCTGCTCACCGGGCCGGCCCTGGAACTGCTGGGCTCCCTGTGGGGTCCGGGACTCCTCGACGGCGCCTGGGAGGTGACGCACCGGCAGGTGCGCTGGGGCGACGGGCCGCCGACCCGGTTCGCACAGCCCGCCCGGGTGGTGGACGGGGCCGACGTGGCCGTCCGCATGCGGGAACGGCTGGCGGAGCACGGCGTGGACGCACGACGGGCGGATCTGCCGGCGGGCCCGCCCGGCTGGGTGGTGACCGCCCGCGCGGACCGGCCGCCGCGCCTGTCGACGGGCCGCGACGCGGCGGCGCGTGGGGAACGCCCCGGGCCACCCGCCGGGCCCCCCGTCCCGTCGCCCGTCAAGGCACCCGTGCCGTCGCGCGCGCTGTCGTCCGCCCCGTCGTCGCCCGAACGGGCTTCCGGACGCCGCCGGTTGCTGGCCGGGACGGCTCCGCTCCACCCCGGTGCCGACGAGCGCACCGCCGTCCTCGGCACCGCCGGAACGGGCTGGGCGCACCTCACCCCGCTGGGGCACGGCGCCGCACTCGTGCAGGCCATGGTGCCCGGTCCGGCCGGGGATCCCGTCGCCCTGCTGGCCCGCCTGGCCGCCGAGACCGGCCTCGGTGCGCTCCTGCGCCACCCGCCCCGGTCCGCCGCCGCCATCCCGGCCGCCCCGCTCCTGCATCCGGCTCCCGCGACGCCACCCGCCGGGGACGCCCCGGGCCGGCTGCTCGTGGGGGCCGGAGCCATCCGCTACGACCCCCTCAGCGGCACCGGAACCGCGCAGGCCCTGCGTACCGCCATCCTCGCCGCCGCCGTCATCGACGCGGCCGCGCGGGGAACCGCCGCGCCCCGCGCCCTGTGCGCCCACTACACCGCCCGGCTGCGCGCCGCCTACGCCGAACACCAGCGCAGCTGCGTCCGGTTGTACGGGAGCGCCTTCACCGGGCTCGCGTGGTCCGACGAACTCGACGCCGCCCGGGCACTCGCCGCGCCGGGGCGGCCGTGACGCCCGTCCTGCCCGGGTCCGTACAAGCGGCGTTCCGTCGTGAACGCCTTCGACATCACCTTCGACGGCCGACTCTCCGCAGCACGTCGTTAACCCCAACCGCCCTCGATACACCGTTTCGACTGACAGCCCCCCACCTGCAAGGTCAGTAGCATGTGGGGATGGAGATCCGAGTGGGCCAGGTGGTGGTCCACTACGTGGAGCACGGGACCGGTCGCCCCGTGCTGGTACTCCACGGCGCCGGCGTCGACCACCGCGAGGCGGAGGCTTGCTTCGAGCCGGCTTTCGACTGCGCTGCCGGGCTGCGGCGGATCTATCCCGACTTCCCCGGAATGGGCCGGACAACCGCTCCTGAAGCGCTGCGCAGCGCCGACGACGTCCTCGACACACTGCTCGACTTCGCCGACGAGGTCACGGGCGGTACAGCGCACCTTCTCCTCGGTCACTCGGCGGGCGCGTACTACGCGCAGGCCATGGCCGCGAGGCGCCCGGCGCAGGTCGCCGGTCTGGCGCTCGTCTGTCCGCTGTTGCCAGGAGTACGCGACGTCCCGAAGCACCGCGTCCTCGCCGGATCAGGTGAGATCGGCGACGACGTGTTCCGAAGCTACTTCGTGATCCAAACCCCGGAGATGCTCGAACGGTACGAACGTTACGTCGCCCCGGCCGCCGCGCTCGTCGACCAGTCAGCGCTCGAGCGGATCGGCGAACGATGGGCGCTCACCCGCGATCCCGCGCCGCCATACGCGGGTCCGACGGTCGTAGTGGCGGGGCGGCTGGACTCGACAGTCGGGTATGCCGCCGCTACCGACCTCGTCGGCCACTACCCGCACGCCTCGCTCGCCGTGATCGACGACGCGGGACACGCCCTCCCCCACGAGCAGCCGGAACTCCTGCGCGCCCTCCTCACCGAGTGGCTCGGGGGGGGGGGGGGCGCGGGGGGGGTGGGGAGA
>NZ_JBHWBP010000261.1:0-10870 GCF_042735575.1 Streptomyces sp. NPDC059564
CCCCCGGGGCCCCGCCGGTACCGGAGGATCGCGGTGCGTACGGGGTGCCCGCGGCCGCCGCCCCGGCCGGGCGCGGTGCGTACGGTGGGCCCGCGGCCGCCCCGGCCGGGGACTGCTCCCCGCGGCTGGCGGGGATGCGCACCCAGCCACGGCCGCCCTGTGCTCGCTCGGCGCCCATCGCGGACCCCTCTCAGGTGGATCTCAGCGGAGATACGTCGTCGGATTGCCCGGCGGCGGCCCGGTCCGGGCCGGCGCCGTGGGTGGTGCCGGTCAGCGGGCCGCGGGCGCCGAGACGCCCGAGGACTCCTTTCACCAGTCTCCCCGCCGTGAACCCCGCGCCGTGTACGAATCGCATGGAAGGTCCGAACGAGGGAGCGGTCAGCAGCCCCGCGAAGAACAGCCCGGGCCACGAAGACTCGAACCCGGGGCTCAGCTCCGGGGTCCCGCCGTCCCCCACGGTGGCCAGCGCGGCCCGCAGTCCGGCGTCGAGGAGTTCCAGCCGGGCCAGGTCGGGGGCGAAGCCGGTGGCCGCGATGACGTGCGCGGTGTCCAGTACGACGGACTCCCCTGCGGCGGTGGTCAGCCCGAGCCGGGTCCGGTCCCCGACCGCGACCGCCCGGTGCAGGTGGTGTCCGAGCAGGGTCGGCACCCGCCGTTCGAAGCGGTCCCGCAGCCACCAGGCCCCGGCGGGCCCCAGCGCGGTGGCGGCGATCCGCTCCCGGGTCGGCGCGGGCAGCCGGCGCACCGCCCAGGGCAGCTCCGACCACACCCAGCTGCGCCAGCCCGTGCCGAGTCCGCTGTGCGGGTCGCGCAGGGCCCGCAGCGGGGAGCGCCGAAGCGGCTGCGGGGCGGTGTTCCAGTTCAGCCGGGTCCGCCGGGCCACCAGGCAGGGCCGGGCGCCCGCCTCCGCGAGCAGCGCGGCGGTCTCCAGGGCGGCCTGCCCGGCGCCCAGGACGGCCACCTCCCGCCCGGCGAACCGGGACAGGTCGCGGTGACCGCTGCTGTGCGAGCAGTGGCCCGGGGGCAGGTCGCGCAGCGCCTCCGGGTACCGGGTGAAGGGCATCACCCCGACCGCCACGGCCACCGTACGGGCGGGCCGGGGCGGGCCGTCGGCGGTGCGGACGAGGAAGCCGTCGCCGTGGGGGCTGACCTCGGTGACGGTGGTCTCCTCCACCTCGGGCAGGCCGGCGTTCCGGGCGAACCAGAGCCCGTACGCGCTGAAGGTGCCGATGGGCAGCGGACTGCCGTGCTCGGCTGCCAGGCCGCGCGTCGCGCAGTACTCGGCGAGGGTGTGGCGGCCGCCGGGCGCGGAGAGGCTGGACGACCAGGGCTCCGACTTGAGGTACATGCCCTCGGGCATGTGGTCCCGCCAGGACGCCATGGGGCGCCCCAGGATCCGCACCCCGAGCCCGGCCGCAGCCGCGTGCGCGGCGATCGACAGCCCGTACGGGCCCGCGCCGATCACCACGAGATCGTCCATCCGCCTCACGGCCACTCCTCCAGCTCCATGGTCACCGCGTCACCAGTTCGTCCGGCTCCGCCGGGGCCTCGGGGGCTTCCGGCGGAAGCCGGCGGGCCGGCGGCTGCGGCCGTTCGCCGCCGCGCTGGCGGGGCGCCCGTACGGCGCGGGCCGTACGCCGCCCCTGCTCGGGTACGCCGCGCAGGGCGCGGGCCCCCTTGCCGAGGCCGCGCCCCAGGAAGGCCCCGAGCATCGCGAGGAACGGCCCCAGGTCATCGGCGGCGAACCAGGCCGCCTCCACCCGCCCCCGCCGCTCCCGGCGGGCCACGGGGCCCGGCGCGGGGCGGGCGTGCCCGTCGCGGGGCGGGGCCGCGCCCGCGTCCCCCGTACGCCCTTCGCCGGGCGGGGCCGGTACGCGGGCCTGGGGTGCGGTCGGAGCCCCCGCCCGGCCGGGCGCCGGAGCGGCGGCGGTGCCGGGCCTGGCGCGCGGGGCCGCCGGAGGCGTGCGGCGGGTCCGGACCGCCGCGAGCAGGGCGTAGTTCTCCGCGACGAACACCCGGCCGGGGCCGCCCGCCGGCTCCGGGACCCGTTGCCCCGTCAGATCCAGGTACATCGCCTGGACCACGTCGAGCCCGAAGTCGTCGGTGAACAGCCGGAACTGCGCCCCGGGGCGCGGGTTGAAGTCCACCAGCCGGAAGGTGCCGCGCTCGTCGCGGCGGAAGTCGAGGTCCAGGATCCCCTGGTAGCCCAGCCGTTCGGCGAGCCGCAGCCCCGCCTCCTCCACGGCCGGGTCCGGCAGCCACCGCCCCACCGCCGTCAGCCCCGTCCGCACCGGCCAGGACAGCTCCTTGCGCCCCGACCCGGCGAGCAGCGGGTGCCCGCCCCGGCCGAAGGCGCCGTGGAAGAACCAGTCGGTGTCCGGCCCGGCGGGCAGGAACCGCTGGAGCAGCAGCCGGCTCCCGGCCTCGGCGGAGCGTTCGTAGAGCCGTCGTGCCTCGGCGGCGGTGTGCACCAGCGTGGTGCTGCGCAGCCCGGCGCCGGCCGGCAGCAGCCACGGCCGGCTCCACTTCGCCACCACCGGCAGGCCGAGCCGCCAGGCGGCCTCCGCCGCCTCGGGCCCGCCCGCCGGGATCACGGTCTCCGGGTGGGGGACGTCCCAACGGGCGCAGAGCCGCGACAGTTCCGCCTTGTCGGCCACCCGGGCGGGCAGGTCGTCGGGCTGATGGGGGATCCGGAAACGGTCCGTCAGCATCGGCGCCACCCGCGACACGGCGATGGCGCTGAGGTCGTCCATGGCGATGAGCACGGCCGGCCGGCCGATCCGCTCGGACACCCCGGTCAGGCACTCCAGCAGCACCTCGGGCGCTTCGGGGTCGAGCCCGCCTTCCGGCCCGGGGTGCGCGGCACGCAGGTATCGCGAACGCCCCATGGGACCTCCCCCGGCTTCGACGACGGCATGGACCTCCACGCCCCCCCGCCCCAGGGATCTGACGGCGCCGAGGGTTCCGTGGTGGAACGGATTCCGATCGAGTCTGAGCAGAACAGCGGGCACATGGTTGGCGAACGCGTGCATGGAAACGGTGTCTTTCACCTAGTCGGACCAAGCGGGGAGGGTGCGCAGCTGCGAATGGCCTATGCAAAGGCCATCGGACAGGCCATTCGTCAGATGTGATGTCTAACGTCGTTGGCAAGCACACCGGTTCAGGAAAGCTCGGGAGACGCCATGCCCAGACCACGCCACCGACTGGCGAGCACCTGCATCGGTACGGTGACGGCCGGGCTGCTCGCCTCCGGCGCCGCCCTCGCGGCACCGGAGGAGGAACCCAGGGGCTCCGACATCGCCATGGGCGCCTATCTCGACTACGGGCCGTCCGGGGTCGCCCGGATCCCGCACCTGTCGCGCTGGCTGGGCGGCAGGGAGATCCGGGTCGGGCACACGTATCTGCCCGGTGACCAGTGGGCGGGCATCGAGGGCAACGTGCCCTTCCTCGCGGACTGGGCCGAGTGGCGGCAGGCCGAGGACGACCGGATGTTCGTCCTCAACGTCCCCATGCAGGCCCGCAACGAGGGCCGGGTGCCCGACTGGCAGGTGGCCCAGCTGATCAGGGCGGGCGCGGAGGGCCAGTACGACCGGCACTTCACGAAGCTGGCGCAGCGGCTGGTGGCGCTGGGCGTGCCGGACACGGTGATCGTGCTCGGCTGGGAGATGAACGGCACGACGTACACCCACCGCTGCGGGCCCGACCCGGAGAACTGGAAGGCGTACTGGAAGCGCGTCGTCAACGCGATGCGGGCCGTGCCCGGGCAGCGGTTCAAGTTCGATTTCGCCCCCAACCGGGGGACGGACGCGATCGCGTGGACCACGTGCTACCCGGGTGACGACGTCGTCGACGTCATCGGCATGGATTCGTACGACCAGGGTCCGGGCCGGACCTTCGAGGACCAGGTCACGCAGCCGTACGGACTCCAGCAGCACGTCGACTTCGCGAAGGCACACGGCAAGGAGATCTCGTACCCGGAGTGGGGGCTGTTCCGCAACGGGGACAACCCGGAGTACGTGCGGCGCATGCTGAAGTGGATCGAGCAGCACAAGCCGCTCTACCACACCATCACCGACTACTGCCCGCACGGCGTCTGGCAGTGCAAGCAGAACCCGCAGTCGTCGAAGGTCTTCCGCGAGGCGCTGACCCCGCAGGTGCCGGTCGAGCCCACGCCTCCGGTGGTCCCGACGCCGGTGATCCCGACGCCGGTCGTCCCGACTCCGGTGGTGCCCACGCCGGTCGTACCCACGCCGGTCGTCCCGACGCCGCAGATCCCGACGCCGCAGGTCCCCACACCGCAGGTCCCCACGCCCGAAGTACCCACGCCTCAGGTCCCCACGCCCGAGGTCCCGACGCCGCAGGTCCCGACGCCGCAGGTCCCGACCCCGGTCGCGCCCTCGCCCGTCGTCCCGGAGCCGGCGCCCGTGCCCGTGCCCACACCGACGCCGACCCCCACGCCCACTCCGGAGGTCTCCGTCCCGCCGGTCGTCCCGGTACCCACACCCACCCCGAGTCCCGAGGTCACCGTCCCGCCCGTGATCCCCGCGCCGACGCCGACGCCCGAGGTCTCCGTCCCGCCGGTGGTCCCGACGCCGACGCCCGAGGTCTCCGTCCCGCCGGTGTTCCCGCCGGCTCCGTCCCCCGAGGTCACGGCGCCCGTGCCGCCCAGCCCGGTCGCCCCCTCGCCGCTGCCCTCGCCCGTGCCGAAGCCCCCCGCCCCCCAGCAGCCCAACAACAGCAGGCAGTGGTGCGTACCGCTCAACTTCGGCGAGTGGCTGTCCAAGCTGGTCGGCAACCAGTCGGTCTGCCTCACGTTCGACTGGGGCCTCGACTGGGGCAAGGACTCCGGCTTCTGGCCCTTCTAGACGGGTCATCGCACCCGCAGTTCGTTCAGCCGCGCCCGCCAGTCCCGGGCGGCCGGCAGCGCCTCGCGCAGCGCGTCCACCGCCCGTTCGCGCCCCGTGACCTGCGACTCGTGGAGCCGCATCAGGGGCGCGAGCGCGCTCGTGGCCAGCAGGAAACGCTGGTTGACGACCGTCTCGGGCCGCCAGTGGTTCTTGTACGGTTCGTTGCCGCGCAGGAAGCTCACCACCGGCCGGCCCTCCGCGAGGGCCCGCCCGGCCTCGTGGCGCAGCAGCAGCGTCGCGACGTCGACCTTGCGGTCCCTGAGCTCCGGATCGGCGCCGTACAGGTAGCCGCCGCTCAGGCCGGCGCAGAGCAGCGTGACGTTGGCGGCGACCACCTTCCCGTCCAGCCGGAACTCCGTGAGCCGGCCCTCTCCGGCCCGCACCATGCGCCGGGTGGCCCGGGTCAGGTGCTCGGCGAAGCGGGGCCGCAGGTGTTCGGGGGTGACCCCGCGGCCGCGCCACTGCTTCTCGTGGAGGCGCAGCAGGGTGCGGACGGCCTGCGGCACCTCCTCCTCGGTGACCTCGTGCTCCTCGATCCCGGCGGCGTCGGTCTTGCGCAGCTTGGCCCGCACCCGTTGGGCGCCGGAGGCGGGCATCCGCTTGACGAGTTCGTCGAAGGGCAGGGCGGGCAGCTCCATGCAGGTGGAGTCGGCCAGCTTCCTGGAGACGCCGGGCCACGCCTCGTACAGGGCCTCGGCGGCCGCGCCGGGGCGTACCTCGCGCAGGTCCACGACGGCGCTGCGGGCCGCCCGGTGCAGGCCGCGGGCCAGGGCGGGGACGACCTGGTCCGCGTACCCGTCGGCGACGAGCACGTCGAAGTAGTCGGTGATGGGGCCGCCGAGCGGCACCAGCCGCGGCAGCGGCCGGTGTACGAGCATCAGCGCGGCGGCGCCGACCAGTTCCGCGCCGCGCCGTACGAGCAGCACCCGCAGCCGGCCGTCCTTCCCGTACGACAGCCACCACGAGTGCAGCCAGGCGTGGCTCTGGAAGGGGGTGGCGGTGGGACAGCCGCGGACGAGCCGGTTCCACGGCTCCTCCAGCGCGGCGAACTGCCGGGGGTCGCGGCACATCGTCACCGTCAGGGCCCCGGCGGAGCCCTCCGTCATCGCACGGACTCCTTCTCCTTGGTCTCGGAGTGCTCGCCCTGGGCGGGCAGCGAGGCGTACTCCTCGACGGCCGGCTGGGCCTGCGCCTCCTGCTGCTCCTCCTGCTGCTCCTCCTCCTGCTTGCGGCGGCCCGGGCGGGCCAGCAGCCACAGCCCGCCGAGGAGGCCGCCCGCGCACAGTCCGACGGCGCCGCTGACGGGTGCCGACGGGGAGGCCGGGTCGCTGGGCGCGACGGCCTGGCTGAACAGGAGCAGCTGTACGCCGGTGTTCTTGGCGGCCTGGTTGCTGCTGAGGGAGAGCGCGTCGGCGACGGCGTTGGCGATGTCGGCGGATTCGGAGGGGCTCTTGGACGTGCCGGTGATGGCGATCATCGGGGAGTCGGGGGAGGTTTCGGCGCGGACCTGCGTGCGCAGGCGGCGGGCGTCGATGCCGGCGCGGGGCTGGGCGTAGGCGAGGGTGGAGCTGCTGGTGGCGATCCGGCCGTAGGCCTGGGCGAAGCCGAGGGCGGTGGCGGGTTCGGTGGTCTCGTTGGGGACGGCGACGACGTAGCTGGTGGCGGCGTACTCGGGGGCCTTGAGGACCCCGTACGCCCCGCCCGCGGCCAGCCCGAGCAGGGCGCAGGCGGGCAGGGGCCACCACGCGGGCGGCAGCAGCCGGCGCTTGCGGCCCGAGCGGTGGTCGGACTTCTTCTGGTCCGGCTTCCTCTGGTCGGGCTTCCTCTGGTCCGGCTTCCTCTGGTCGGGCTTCCTCTGGTCGGGCTTCCTCTGGTCGGACTTCTTCTGGTCGGCGGTGTCGGCCATGTGCGGTGCTCACTTCCTGGGTGGAGGGGAGTTCGTTCACCCCAGGCCGTTCCCCTGGCCGGGGTGGAGGTGCGAAGGGGCTGGTCAGCCGTGGGGCGCGGAGCCTCCGCCGTCAGGGACGGCCGCGGGCGCGGCGGCGGCGGGGGCGGGCGCGTGGCCGGCCGGACCGGGGGCGGGTCCGGGCCCCGCGTCGGCCGGACCGGGGACGGGGCCGACGGTCGTGCCGGCCGGACCGGGGGCGGCCGACGGGGCCGGGACCGGTACGGCCGACGCGAGCGCGTAGACGTCCAGGAGCCGGCGGGCGCTGCGCGCGATGTCGTAGCGGCGGACCACCGGCGGCGGCGGGAGGCGGCGGGCGCCGGCCTCCATGTGGCCGCGCAGGGCCGCGACGAGTTCCTCCGTGCCCGGCCCGATCCGCCGGGCCCCCGGCGCCTGTGCGGCGGGGAGGTCGTCGATGGCGGGGCAGGTGACGTGCAGGACGGGCAGTCCGGCGGCCAGGGCCTCGACCACGGCGAGCCCGAAGGCCTCCTCCTTCGAGGGGGACACGAAGACGTCCATGGCGGCCAGCAGCGCGGGGATCCCGGGCGTGCGCCCGTCCGGGCTGTCGCCCAGCGGGTCCCGCTCCCCCAACAGGTGGATCCGGCCCTGCGCGCCCAGCTCGGCGGCGAGCGTCCGCAGCGCGGCCCGCTCCGGCCCGTCCCCGGCGAGCAGCAGGTGCGCCCCCGGCAGCGCGGCGACGGCCCGTACGAGTACGTCGAACCGCTTGCCCGGGACGAGCCTGCCGACCCCGCCGACCACGAAGGCCCGTTCGGGCAGCCCGGTCCGGGCCCGGGTGGCGCGGCGTACGCCTTCCTCGAAGCGGAAGCGGACGGCTTCGATCCCGTTCGGCACCACGTGGATCCGGGCGGCGGGCACGCCCCACGCCTCCAGGCGGCCCGCCACGGTGTCGGACACGGCGACCGTGGCCGCGCCGAGCCGTTCCCCGGCCAGGTACAGGGCCCGGACCCCGCCGGTCAGCGGCCGGCCCTCGATCTCGGCCGCGCCGAGGGAGTGTTCGGTGGCGACGGTGGCCCGTACGCCCGCGAGCCGGGCCGCGAGGCGCCCGTAGACGCAGGCCCGGTAGAGGTGGGTGTGGACCAGGTCGTAGCGGCCGTGCCGGATGAACCGGACCAGCTTCGGCAGCGCGCCCAGGTCGCGGTTGCCCCGCATGCCCAGGTGCACGACGCGGACCCCGTCGGCCCGCAGCCCTTCGGCGACCGGTCCGGGGTTGGTCAGGGTCAGGACGTCGCACGGCATCGGCATGTGCCTCAGCAGCAGCCGCAGTTGCTGCTCGGCGCCGCCGACGCCGAGCCCGGTGATGATGTGCAGGACCTTCACGGCAGGACCACCCGCCGCAGCTCGTGCACCCGGTGCCGCAGCTGCTTGATCCACAGCCGCGCGGGCCCGTCGGCCTGGCTGACGTGTGTGCGCGCCAGGGCGTGCGGCCCGGCGAGCCGGCCGGGGGCGATGGCGCAGGCGTACGCGTACCCGGCGGCCCGGGTGGCGTCGACGACCCTCGCGTCGAGATGCCCGTACGGGTAGCAGAACCCGGCGGGCAGCCGGCCGGTGAGCTCGCGCAGCAGGTCGCGGCTGCCCCGCAGCTCCTGCTGGAGGACGTCGTCGGGGGCGACGGTGAGGTCCTGGTGCAGCAGCCCGTGCGAGCCGATCTCCTGTCCGGCGGCCGCGACTTCGCGGATGCCTTCGGCGGTGAGCAGCGACTTGCGCGGCCCGAGCGGGTCCCACACGTTGTCCACGCCGAGCCGCCCGGGCAGGACGAACAGCGTGGCCGTGCAGTCGTAGCGGTGCAGCAGCGGCAGGGCGTGGGTGAGGAAGTCGGTGTAGCCGTCGTCGAAGGTGAGCCCGACGAGTCCGCGGCCGCGCCCGGCGGCCCGGGCCCGCAGCAGCTCGCCGACGGACACCCCGCGCAGTTTGCGGGCCCGCAGCCACAGCAGCTGCGCCTCCAGGGCGGCGGGGGTGACGGTGATCCCGTACGGGTCTTCGGCGGGGTCGGTGAACTCGGCGACCGAGTGGTACATCAGCACCCACGGCGACGCGGACCGTCGGGCGGGGCCCTCCACGGCGGCGGACGCCGTGTCGGTGTCAGCGGACATTGCGGAACCTCTGGGTGAGCTGGGTCAGCCGGTTGGTGAGCTGAGAGGTGAACTGGGCGATCTGCGCGGGCAGGGCGGTGACTTCGATGGCCCGCATGGCCATGCCGGTGGCGCCGAACATGGCCGGGATCAGCAGGCAGCCGAGGGCGGCGCTGAGCATGGGGTCGGGGATCATCGGCCCGGCGAGCCAGCCGGTGCCGCAGGCGGCGACGGCGGCGACGGCGAGGCGGCCGATGCTGACGGCGACCCGGCGGACCTGGATGGCGATGATGCGGGAGCCGAGTCCGGTGAGCAGGAGCGCGGCGGTGGTGGAGATCCCGGCGGCGTTGGCGGCGGCGATGCCGTAGGTGCCCCACCAGCCGACGGCGAGGGCTCCGGCCACGATGTTGACGAGCAGCCCGGCGCCCATCGCGAGCGCCGGGAACCAGGTGGGCCGGGCGGTCGAGAAGAAGGGCCGGGAGAGCGCCCCGACGAGGCAGTGGCCGAGGAGTCCGAGTCCGTAGACGCGCATGACGTCGGCGGTGGCGAGGGTGTCCTGGTGGGTGAAGGCCCCGCGTTCGAAGAGGACCTGGATGATCTGGGGTGCGTAGCCGATGACGAGGGCGCTGCCCATGAGGACGGCGAGGGAGGCCAGCGCCAGGTCCTGTTCGACCCGGCGGCGGGCCTTCTCGCGCTCCCCGCCGGCCATGGCCTGGGCGACTACGGGGAAGGTGACGGTGCAGATCATCAGCGAGAGCACCATCGGCATCTGCGCGACCTTCTGCGCGTAGTTGAGGTGCGAGATCGCGCCGGGCGGCAGGGAGGCGGCGAGGAACCGCTCGACGAGGACCTGCGACTGCCGGAAGACGGCGAAGAAGATGACGGGGGCGATGAGCCCGAAGGCGATGAGGGTGGGCCGGTCGCGGTCGCGCTGGCAGCGCGGGGCGCCCTTGGCGCGGGAGGGTCCGAAGCCGACGTTGCGGATGAAGGCGGGGAGCTGGACGAGGACCATCAGCATGCCGCCGACGGCGACTCCGGCGGCGGCGGCCCGCACGCCCCACAGGGTGTGCAGGGCGACCATCGTGCCGATGATCCCGACGTTGTACGAGACGTAGATCGCGGCGGGCGGGAGGAAGGAGCGGTGGGCGCGCAGGGCGGCGCTGAAGTACCCGGCGACGCCGAAGGTGAGCACGGTGAGGGCGGTCATCCGGGTGCACTGGACGGCCAGTTCGGGGTCGGGCAGGCCGGGTGCGAGCACGCCGACGACGAGCGGGGCGGCGACGATCAGCACGGAGGCGACGGCGGCGAGCAGCACCGCGAGCCGCGGCAGGGTCGCCGCCACGAGCAGCCGTACGGGATCGGCGGCGCGGGCCTCCTTGCGGGTGAGTCCGGCACGGCTGGCCGCGCGGCGGGCGAGGGCGTGGCTGAAGGCGGGCACCATCAGCAGCGCCATGGCGTCCTCGATCAGCAGGGTCGAGGCCATCTCGGGCACGGTCCAGGCGATCAGGAAGGCGTCGCTGTCGTGACCGGCGCCGAAGAGGTGGGCGATGGTCTGGTCGCGGACGAGCCCGAACACGGCTCCGGCGGCGGTGAGCCCGGCGGTGACGGCGGCGGCCTTGGCGAGGAACCGCCCGAGCGGAGCCGGTGCGCCGGCGCCGGAGGAACCGGCCGAGGGCCCGCGCCCTCCGGCGGCGCGCCCCCTCGGCCCGCCCCCGGCGACCACGGAACCCCGCGCGGCCGCTCCCGCCCGCCCCCCGGCGTCCCCGCCGGAACCGGCCAGCACCGGAGACCGCCGCCCGGCGACGGCATACCCGGGCACCGCGTCGGCCCCGTCCTGTACGTCGGCACGCGGCACCCGCCCGGGCTCCCCCGGCGCCCCGAAGCCGGCGGGACCGGGCGGCGGACCCGACGGCCCGGGAACGGCGGGG
>NZ_JBHWBP010000262.1:0-10797 GCF_042735575.1 Streptomyces sp. NPDC059564
GGGCACCCCACCGGGCACCCGGGCCTCGCGCTCCCCTCCCGCCTCCGGGGCTACACGGAGCGGTGGCGGGAGAACCACAGGACGACCGTCCGCTACGAGCCCACGGCCTCCGGCTCACCCTGCCCGGCCGGAGCCGGCGCGGGGTCCGCGGCCGGGGCGGCGGGTCCGGCCGGGGCCTTCGCCCGGGCGGGGGCGCTCGCCGCCACCGGGGGTCCGGCCACGAAGGGCCGCCACCAGGCCTCGTCCGGGGCGTCGGCCGCGCCGGGCTCGAAGGGCTGGCCGGGGATCGGCAGGGCGACGGCCGCCCCGGCCGCTCCGGCGGCGGCGACGGTGCCCTCGCCCGGCTCGTCCCACGAGTGCAGGGCGAGGTTGAAGGTGCCCCAGTGGATCGGCAGCATCGTGCCGCGCGCCACGCCGCCCTGGAGGTCGAGGTGGGCCTGGATCCCCTCTTCCGGGGTCATGTGGATGTCGGGCCAGTACTCGGAGTAGGCGCCGATCTGGATCATCGTGGCGTCGAAGGGGCCGTGGGCGGCGCCGATCTCCTCGAAGCCCGGGAAGTAGCCGGTGTCCCCGCTGTGGAAGATCCGGTGCTCCTCGCCCGCCACGACCCAGGAGGCCCACAGGGTGAACTGCTGGTTGCGCAGGCCGCGGCCGCAGAAGTGCCGGGCCGGGGTCGCGGTGAGGGAGAGCCCCGCGACCTCGGTGGCCTCGTTCCAGTCGAGCTCGCGCAGCCGGTCCGGCCGCACGCCCCAGCGCTCCAGGTGCGCGCCGACGCCCAGCGGGACGGCGAAGACCGTGTCCGTGCCGGCCAGCGCCTTGATCGTGGGGAGGTCGAGGTGGTCGTAGTGGTCGTGGGAGATGACCACGACGTCGACCTCGCCGAGGGAGGCCAGCGGCACGGGGACCGGGTGCAGCCGCTTGGGTCCGGCGAAGGGGAAGGGGGAGCACCGCTCGCCCCACACCGGGTCGAAGAGCACCCGGCGTCCGTCGATCTCCGCGAGCACGCTGGAGTGGCCCATCCAGGTCAGGCGCAGCCCGCTGACCGGCGGCTTGGCCAGCTCGGCGAGGGTGGTGGGGTACACGGGGATCGGCGCGCCAGGGTTGCGCCGGACGCGCTGCTCCTTGTGGAAGTAGATCTTGGCGAACTCGACCATCGATCCGGACGGCCTGGTCCGGGCCCCCACGGGGTTCTGGAAGACGCCGTCGGCGAAGTTCGGCGAGCGCAGGATCCGCTCCAGCCGCGCGCCGGAGGGATCCGCGCCGAAGGCTTCGGGCCGCAGGGCGCGCAGCCGGGGACGCAGGGGAAGGGAGCCGGTCAAGGCGCCTCCTGGGAAAGGTGCAGGTGGGGCGGGACGGTCGGACGTCTACGACCATCCCAACGCACGGCGGGCCCCGAGGATTCCGCCTCGGGCCCGCCTGTCGCCCCGCGTGTCTCCCGCGTGCCTCCGCGTGTCGCCCGCCCCCGCGGGCCGGTCCCGGGGGACCGGCCCCGGTCCCGCCCCCGTACGTCCGCTTCCGCTACAGGGGCAGCAGGTCGGGCCGCTTCGCCTCGACGTGGTCGCCGGAGGACTCCCCGCGCAGCCGCCGCCCGATCCAGGGCACGAGGTGCTCGCGCGCCCACTGGATGTTGTCCCGGGTGACGTCGACCGATCCGCGCGGCGGGGTCGGCGGCCACGGCTGGTCCGGGTCGGCGGGGACCTCGTAGCCGAGGACCTGCGCGGCGCGCAGCGCGACGCGGGTGTGCCCCTCGGGCGAGAGGTGCAGCCGGTCGCCGTCCCAGGCCCGCCGGTCCTGGACGGACTTCAGGGACCAGAGGTCGAGGACGGGGCAGTCATAGCGGTCGGCGATGGCGCGGACGTGCGCGCTGTACGTCGCGACCTTGCCCCGCAGGTGCTTGAGGACCGGTACGCCGCGGGTGTCGAAGCCGGTGGTGATCATGACGAGGCCGATGGACCCGGTGAGGTCGGCCACGGCCGCCTCGAACCGTTCCGCCACGTCGTCGGGGTCGCTGCCGGGCCGGATGATGTCGTTGCCGCCCGCGCAGAAGGTGACCAGGTCGGGTGCGAGGGCCTTGGCCCTGGGGACCTGTTCGGCCACGATCTGGTCGAGGACCTTGCCGCGGACCGCGAGGTTCGCGTAACGGAAGTCGTGCTCGTCGCGCCGGTCGGCCAGGAGTACGGCGAGCCGGTCCGCCCAGCCGAGATACGAATCCCCGGGTCCCGGGTCCCCCACGCCTTCGGTGAAGCTGTCCCCGATCGCCGCGTACGAGCCGATGGTCTTGAGTGTCGTCGTCGTCGCTGCCACGGGACAACATCCTTCACCCCCGTCACCAACCTACGCCAACGTAATGAGGGGTTGACGGACCGTGATCTATACCACGCGAGGGATAAGGAATAAGTACACGTCGGGCCGGGACCCCCCTCAGGTCCCGGCCCCACGCGTGTCCGTGCCGCTGCGGCGGGCTCCGTCAGATGCTGACGCCCTTGGAGCGGAGGTAGGCCAGCGGGTCGATGTCCGAGCCGTACGCCGGGCCGGTGCGGATCTCGAAGTGGAGGTGCGGGCCGGTCACGTTGCCGGTGGCGCCGGAGAGGCCGATGCGCTGTCCGGCGGTGACGCTCTGGCCCACCGAGACGGAGAGCTGGGAGAGGTGGCCGTACTGGGAGTACTTGCCGTCGGCGTGCTTGATGATCACCTCGTTGCCGTACGCACCTCCCCAGCCAGCGGAAACGACGGTGCCCGCGCCGACCGCCTTGACGGTGGTGCCGGTACTGGCGACGAAGTCGACGCCGGTGTGGTAACCGGAGGACCACATGCTGCCGCTCTGGTGGTACGGGGTGGAGGTGCCGCCGCTGACCGGGGCGACGAAACCGGAGCCGTTCGAGGGGGCGGCGGATTCCGCCGGGGCCGCGGGCGCGGAGGGCGCCGGACGCTGGGCGGGGGCCTTGGTGCGCTGCCCGGCGGAGGGGGCGGACTTCGGGGCCGGGGTCTCGTCGGCGGCGTCGTCGCCGGCGGTGCCCGCGTCGGACGACGTCTCGTCGGCCGCCGGAGCCTCGGTCGAGGATTCCTCGGCCGGGGCCTCAGGAGCCTTCGGGGCGGGGGTCTCGCCGTGCCCGCCCAGGGTCAGCCGCAGGCCCGGGTGGATGAGGGAGGGGTTCGTTCCGACGGCCTCGCGGTTGTCGGCGTAGAGCCGCTCCCAGCCGCCGTCGAGGTGGCGCTCGGCGGCGATCTTCGAGAGGTAGTCACCCGGCACGACGGTGTAGACGGCCGGAGCGGCGGCGGGGGCGACGGCCGGGGCGGGCGCGGCGGCCCGGAGGGCCGAGGGAACCTGCGCGGCCTGCACGGGCGTCGCCGCCGGGGCGGCGGCGTGCGCGCCGGCGGCACCCATCAGCGGCAGCGCGAGGGCCGCGCCGCCGGTACCGGCCACGGCGAAACCGCGGGATATGGAACGGGACTTCGGACGGCGGTGCTTACCCTTTGCGGGCATGGCGGATTCCTCTCCGTCGCCTGCGAGGTGAGCTGTCGGGTTCGGAATGGAGATCTCCGGCCGTACCCGTGGGACACGCGTACGACTTCACCCCGAGCCGTCCGGAAAAGATCCGGAACGGCGGCTTACCTGGTTCCCCCGCTCCTGCCGCGCGCGTCGATGGTCGGGTGCGGTTCCCGGGCGGCGGCAGGATTAGGCGGTCCACCCGGATCGATCGCGAAGGTAATCGAGCGGAGCCGCACACAACAAGCCATGAATTCCCTGACGGAATCGCAGGTATGAGGGACAGACGGAATTCCCGTCACCCTCCGTCCATTCCCGGCCCGCAACAGCCGCCCTGGCAAGGGAATTCGCATGTCGCGATCAGGCACGGACGGTCACCGTATGATCTGGCTCACGGGGCCTGGCGCGATCTCGCCTCCACATATGGCAAGTTGGTCCCAATCAGATCAATTCGGACACCCAGGACCATGCGGAGGAGCACACGTGACCCAGCAGATACCCCAGCCCCTTCCGGGCCGCCCCGAGCCCGGGCCGGAGCTGACCGGAGTGCGCAACTTCCGTGACGTGGGCGGCTTGCCGGCCGCCGGCGGACGGAGGGTCAGGCCGGGACGACTGTTCCGAAGCGGACATCTCGCACATGCCACCGAAACCGACGCAGAGTTCCTCCGCTCGCTCGGTCTGCACACCGTCTTCGACTTCCGCAACGCGGCGGACCAGGCCCTGGAGGGGGCCGACGTCGAGCTGACGGGTGTACGCAATGTGAACATCCCGCTCACGGACCCGGCCGACGGCCGGGAGTTCTGGAAGATGGTCCGCGACGGCGACCTCGGCCAGCTCCGCGAGGTGCTCGGCGACGGCAAGGCCGCGGCCCGGATGACGGAGTCGTACCGGGTCATGATCCGCTCCCGCACCGCCGAGCACGGCCGGGTGCTGCACGCGCTCGCCGAGGACAGCGTCCCGGCGCTGATGCACTGCGCGGCGGGCAAGGACCGGGCGGGGCTGTCGGTCGCGGTCACCCTGCTCGCGCTCGGCGTCGAACGCGAGGCCATCGTGGCGGACTACCTGGAGTCGAACGCCCCGCACAACCGCTACCGGGTGCGGCGCGGCAGCGACACGGCCGACGCCCGCTCCCCCGAGGTGATGGAGCTGCTGGCCCCGCTGTTCGACGCGCGCGCCGACTACCTGCTCGCGGCGTTCGGGACGATCGACGACCGGTGGGGCGGGGTGGAGCGCTACCTCGCCGAGGGCCTCGGCCTCACCCCCGCCACCCTGGACCGGCTGCGCGACCGGCTGCTGGACTGAGGGCGGGGCGCGGGTCCCGGACGACGCGAAGGGGGCCCGGTCACCCACCGGGCCCCCTTCGCGTACCCCGCGCGGGTTCAGCGGTTGCCGACGGCCTGCCTGACCAGGGTCCTGCCGAAGTCCCACATCAGCCCGCTCCCGCCGTGCGCCTCGTCCATGACCTCCCGGAAGGCGCCGACGAACCGGTCCACGTCCCGCTCGTCCACGATGAGCGGCGGGATCAGCTTGATGACCTCCAGGTGGTCGCCGGAGACCTGGGTGAGGATCCGGTGCTTGCTCAGCAGCGGCACCACGACCATCTGCGCGAACAGCCCCTTGCGGGCCGCCTGGAGCACGGCCCACCGG
Organism: Streptomyces sp. NPDC059564; assembly: GCF_042735575.1. Lineage (NCBI taxonomy): Bacteria > Bacillati > Actinomycetota > Actinomycetes > Kitasatosporales > Streptomycetaceae > Streptomyces > Streptomyces sp. NPDC059564. The sequence goes on from NZ_JBHWBP010000262.1 coordinate 5,135, forward strand.
CTGCGCAGGCCCAGGGAGGACGGCCGGCCGAACTCGATGCCGATCATCAGCCCGCGCCCCCGCACCTCGTGCAGCAGCTCGTACTCGTCCACCATGGCGGCGAGCTTCCCGCGCAGCAGGTCGCCCATGGCCCGGGCGTTCGCGACGGTCTCCTCGTCCTCCATCACGGAGAGCACCGCCAGCCCGGCCGCCATCGCCTGCGCGTTGGAGCCGAAGCTCGCGGAGTGCACGAGCACGCGGTCCATGGAGGAGTAGACCTTCTGGAAGATCCAGTCCTTGCCCAGGGTCGCGCCGACCGGGACGTAACCGCCGGAGAGGGCCTTGGCCACGCACACCAGATCCGGTTCCACGCCCGGCTCGTGCTGGTACGCGTAGAAATCGCCGGTCCTGCCGAGGCCGGTCTGCACCTCGTCGACGATCAGCAGCGCCTTGTGGCGGTGCAGCATTTCCTGCGCGGCGAGCAGGAATCCGGGCGGGGCGGCGAGCACCCCCTTGCCCTGGACCGGCTCGACGATGAGGGCGGCGACGTCCCCGCGCTTCAGCTCTCGTTCGAGGGCGGCCAGATCCCCGAGCGCGATCTTCGTGTCGGGGAGCAGCGGGGCGAAGCCGTCCCGGAAGCCGCCTTCGCCGTTGACCGACAGCGAGCCCGTGGTGAGCCCGTGGAAGGCGTGGTCGCAGTACAGCACCCTGGGCCGTCCGGTGGCGTACCGGGCGAACTTCAGGGCGGTCTCCACCGCCTCGGTGCCGCTGTTGCCGAAGAAGACCCGGTCCAGGTGGGGGCTGTGCGCGAGCAGCTTCTCGGCCAGCAGCCCGGGCAGCGGCTGGCAGTCGAAGCGGGTCAGGTCGGCGAGCTGGGCGTCCAGTACGTCGTGCAGGGCCCGGCGCACCACGGGGTGGTGCCGGCCCAGGCCCATCACCCCGAACCCGGCCAGCATGTCGAGGTAGTCGTTGCCCTCGGCGTCCCAGAAGTGGGCCCCCTCGGCCCGCTCGTAGACCTTGTCGAAGCCGATGGTGCGCAGCATCCGGGGCAGTTGGTGGTTGAGGTGGCGGGCGTGCAGCTCGTACCGCTCCCCGCCGCGCTCGGCCAGCAGCGCGGCGAGGTCGAATCCCTTGCCCCCTCCCGGCCCGGACGTCATGACGAGGTGGCCCGGTTGCCGCCGATCGTCTCCCGGGCCGCGCGCAGGGACTCCTTGAGGGAGCCCATGGTGGCGAGGACGGCGGTGGGCTCGTAGCCGCAGTGCGCCATGCAGTTCGCGCAGCGCGGGTCCTTGCCGCGGCCGTACTTGTCCCAGTCGGTGTCGTTGATCAGTTCCCGGTACGTGGGCACGTACCCGTCGCTCATCAGGTAGCACGGGCGCTGCCAGCCGAAGAGGGAGTAATTCGGAATGGCCCAGGCCGTGCAGGGGAAATCCGCCTTTCCTTCCAGGAAGTCGAGGAAGAGCGGGGAGTGGTTGAGCCGCCAGCGCCGCCGGTTGCCGCCGGCGAAGGCCTTCTTGAAGAGTTCCCTCGTCTGTTCGACGCCGAGGAAGTGTTCCTGGTCGGGTGCCTTTTCGTAGGCATAGGCGGGCGAGATCATCATCTCGTCGACCTGGAGGTCGTCATTGAGGTAGTTCAGCACCTCGATGATCGTCTGCGGGGTGTCGGTGTTGAAGAAGGTGGAGTTCGTGGTGACCCGGAATCCCCGCCGCTTCGCCTCCTTGATCGCGGCCACGGCCTCGTCGAATACGCCTTCCTTGGCCACGGATTCGTCGTGGCGTTCGCGCAGTCCGTCGATGTGGACGGCGAAGGCGAAGTACGGGGAGGGGGTGAACTTCTCGATCTTCTTGCGGAGGAGCATCGCGTTCGTGCAGAGGAATACATACTTCCGCTTCGCCACCAGCTGCCGCACGATCTCGTGGATCTGCGGGTGCATCAGGGGCTCGCCGCCCGCGATGGACACCATCGGCGCCCCCGACTCCAGGACGGCGCCGACCGCCTGGGCGACCGGCATGCGCTGCTTGAGCACCCCGGCCGGGTGCTGGATCTTCCCGCACCCCTCACACGCCAGGTTGCAGGCGTAGAGCGGCTCCAGCTCGACGATCAGCGGGAACTTCTCACGCTTGCGGAGCTTCTGTTCGAGAAGATAGGTCCCGACCCTGATGGACTGTCGCAACGGCATGGCCATCTGGCTCACCTCCTGGGGAGCAGCAACGAACGGTGCCAGTCATAAAACGCGGGCCGTACGGCACGCAGCACGCGGAAGGCCGATATTCCACCGCGAACCGTGCCGATACGGACGAGCTCGTGCTCCGGAGCGTCCACGATCACCCGGACGGCCGCAACCGGGCGGCCGCCGTCGTCGTGCGCGGTCCACAGGGTGGCCGCCGACTCCATGTCGACCGCGATGGCGCCGGTGGCGCGCAGCTGCGCGCGCTCCTGGCCGCGGACGACGTGGTCCGATCCGGTCAGTGCGCCGGTGTGCACGGTCCGGCCGGGTGCGGCCCGGGCCAGTGCCTCGGCGAGCAGGGCGGTGCCCGTGCAGGCGACCGCTCCTCGGGGGTCCCGGGTCTCCTCGGCGACCACCAGGTCGCCGGGGTGCATGCCGGGGAGGAGGCCGGCGCAGAAGCCGGTCGCCAGGACGGCGGCCCGCTCCATGCCCGGCCGCCGCAGGGCCCGCGCGACGGCGCGTTCGGCAGCGCGGGGGCCCATGCCGGTGCGCAGCAGCGCCCCGTCGGGTGCGCCGCCGCGGCCGGCGCTGCGCAGGGCCGCCTGCTCGATGCGCAGGGCGCAGGCGATCAGCAGCGGGGGCCGGGGGCCCGCTCCGGAGGTCATCGTGGCCCCTCGGCCGGGGCCTGGGCCTGGGCTCCGGTGGTGCGGGCGCGGTCCGGGTGGAAGGGCTCTCCGTGCAGGTAGCGGCCCAGCGCGGTGAGCGGGAACACCTGCCGGTAGAGGTGGTAGTTGATGGAGAAGTCCCAGGGGAAGCCGGTACCGGTGAAGTACGGCTCGTCCCAGGTCCCGTCGGGACGCTGGGTCTCCACCAGGTACGCCAGTCCCCGCTCGACGGCCTCGCCCTCGCGTTCCCCGGCCGACAGCAGGGCCATCAGCGCCCACGCGGTCTGGGAGGCGGTGGAGGCACCCTTCCCGGCCCAGGAACGGTCCTGGTAGGAGCGCTGGTCCTCGCCCCATCCCCCGTCCTCGTTCTGTACGGTTTCCAGCCAGCGCACGGCCCGCCGCACCGCGGGGTGCGCGGGGGCCGTCCCGGCGGCGACGAGGGCCGGGACCACCGAGCCCGTGCCGTACACGTAGTTGGTGCCCCAGCGGCCGAACCAGCTGCCGTCGGCCTCCTGTTCGGCGAGCAGCCAGGCGATGCCGCGCCGGGTGCGGGGGTCGGCGGCCTTGCCCTCGAAGGCGAGCATCTCCACCACGTGGGCGGTGACGTCGGCGGAGGGCGGGTCGATGACCTCGCCGAAGTCGCAGAAGGGCAGCCGGTTCGGCAGGGTGCTGGTGTTGTCGGCGTCGAAGGCGCCCCAGGCGCCGTTCTTCGACTGCATGCCGAGGTTCCAGGACACCCCGCGGGCGATGGCCGCCTCGACCTTCGCCGGATCGGGGTGGCGGATCCGGCGCAGGGCCAGGACGACTTCGGCGGTGTCGTCGATGTCGGGGTAGTTGTCGTTGTGGAACTCGAAGGCCCAGCCGCCGGGTTCGAGCCCGGGACGGCGCACGGCCCAGTCGCCGCTGCGCCGGATCTCCTCGCCGAGCATCCAGTCGGCGGCCTTGACCAGGGCCGGGTGGTCGGGGCGCACCCCCGCGTCGGCCAGCGCGATGGCGGCGAGGCAGGTGTCCCAGACCGGGGACTGGCAGGCCTCGATCATCCGGGCGCCGTCCTCGCGCCAGACCGCGAACCGGTCGAGGGAGTCCAGCCCGGCCCGCATCACCGGGTGCTCCAGGTCATAGCCGAGCAGGTGCAGGGCGATGACCGAGTACACGGCGGGCGGCTGGATCCCGCCCCAGCAGCCGTCGTTCTCCTGGCGCTCGACGATCCAGCGGCCCGCGGCGGTCATGGCCGCCTTGCGCAGCCGGCGCGGGGCGAACCGCCGGTAGGCGTGCAGGGCCTTGTCCATGCGCTCGAAGGCGCCGTCCCAACTCGCCAGCGGAGCGGGCCGCTTGACGGGGTGGGGCGCGCGGGCGTCGGTGTGCAGCTCGTCGAGGGCGAAGGGGGCCGGGCGGACGGGCCGCTGCGCTGAGACGACCGTGAGCGGGACGATGGTCTGGCGGGCCCAGCAGCCGAAGTCGTAGATGTTCAGCGGCACCCAGGACGGCAGGAAGAGCAGTTCGGGCGGGAGTTCGGGCAGGTGGTCCCAGCTCCACCAGCCGAAGAGGGCCAGCCAGATCCGGGTGAACACCCGGGCGGAGGCGATCCCCCCGTGGGCCCGGATCCAGGCCGAGGCGCGGGTCATGTGCGGGGCGTCGGGCGGGTCCCCGGCCAGGCGCAGGGCGACGTACGCCTCGATGGTGGCGGAGAGTTCGGGCGGTCCGCCGTGGAAGGTGGCCCAGGTGCCGTCGGCCTGCTGCTCGCCCCGGATGAAGAGGGCGGCGGCGTGCGTGGTGGCCTCGTCGCGGATGCCGAGGAACTGCCGCAGCAGCAGGTCCTCGGCGTCCATGGTGACGTTGGTCTCCAGGTCGCCCTTCCACCAGCCGGCCGGGTCCTGGCGCTCCATCAGCTCGTGGACGGCCCTGGCGGCGGCCTCCTGGACCTCGTACCGCAGGCCTTCGGCCGGGCCCGCTCCGCCGGGTGGTCCCTCGGCCGCGGTGGATGGCGCGGGGGGCGTGGCCGTCCCGGCCGCCGCGCTCCCGTGTTCCGGATCCGCGCCGCCGGCCATCGCACCGGCGCCGTCGGTCGTCGCTGTCATGGCTTCCCCTTAGAACAGTGAGCTCTGCTGTGCTGGGGTCTGCCGTCGGCCGGTGCGCGCCTACCAGGGGGCGGCGCCGGCCGGCGACTCGCGCTTCATATCCGCTGCCGGGTGGCGATCACCTCTTGCGCACGACGACGAAGTCGGCGAGGGCGACGAGCTGGTCCCGTACCCGCTGCGGCATGTTCACATCATCCAGGGCGCGGATCGCCACCGCGTGCTGGCGGCGCGCCTCGTCGGCGGTCCACTGGCGGCCCCCGGCGGCCTCGATGAGCGAGGCGCGGTGGGCGAACTCCTCCTCGGAGAAGTTCTCGAAGTCGTTGCTCTTGGCGTCGGCGGCCAGCAGCTCCGCGAGTTCCTCGCAGGCCGGTCCGCCGGCCGCGAGGGCGGCGACCACCGGGAGGGACTTCTTGCGCTGGCGCAGGTCGCTCCAGGTCTGCTTGCCGGTGGCCTCCGGGTCGCCCCAGATTCCGAGGAGGTCGTCGACGGCCTGGAAGGCGAGGCCGAGGTGGTAGCCGTACTCCTCCAGCTTGTCGGCGGTGCGGTCGTCGGCGCCGCCGAGGACGGCGCCGATGGAGACCGCGCAGGCCAGCAGGGCGCCGGTCTTGTTGCCCTCCATCTCCAGGCACTCCTCGACGCTGACGCGCTCGCGGTGCTCGTAGGAGATGTCCTGGGCCTGGCCGTCGATGAGCTTGCGGCTGGCGGTGGTCAGGCGGCGGGCCGCGCGGCCCGCCTCGACGGTGCCGAGCTCCAGGAGGACCACGGTGGCGAGGG
>NZ_JBHWBP010000263.1:0-10754 GCF_042735575.1 Streptomyces sp. NPDC059564
GGATTGCCCGCAGGGCAATCCAGCCTCGCCCGGGGGCACCTCCCAGCGGTAGCCGGGGGAGTTTGAGGCGCGGGGGTCCGGGGGCAGAGCCCCGGCAACGGCGCCGCACCATGGACACCGACCGAAGGACACGTCATGCACCGCGCACTGATCGTCGTCGACGTACAGAACGACTTCTGCGAGGGCGGCAGCCTCGCCGTCCCCGGCGGAGCCGACGTCGCCGCCGCGATCACCGATCTGATCGGGCAGAGCACCGCCGGCTACCGGCACGTGATCGCCACCCGCGACCACCACATCGACCCCGGTCCGCACTTCGCGCGCCCCCCGGCCGAGCCCGACTACGAGACCTCCTGGCCGGTGCACTGCGTCGCCGGCACCGAGGGCGTCGGGTTCCACCCGAACTTCGCGCCCGCCGTCGCCTCCGGCGCCGTCGCCGCCGTCTTCGACAAGGGCGCGTACGAGGCCGCGTACAGCGGTTTCGAGGGCGCCGACGAGAACGGCGCGAAGCTCGCGGACTGGCTGCGCGAGCACGACGTGAGCGAGGTCGACGTGGTCGGCATCGCCACCGACCACTGCGTGAAGGCCACCGCCCTCGACGCGGCCCGCGCGGGCTTCACCACGCGCGTCCTGCTGGACCTCACCGCCGCCGTGGCCCCCCGCACCACCACCGCGGCCCTGGAGGACCTCGGCGCGGCCGGGGTGGCCCTGGTGGGCGACCGGTACCGGTCCTGACGGCTCGCGGGGTCCTAGGCGCCCCGCAGGAGGGCTCGGATCGGGTGCCAGAGTTCTTCCGCGCGGTCGGGTGCGCAGCGCCACAGGAGGCCGTCCGGGTGGTGCAGGACGGCCGTGACCTCGTCAGGGGTCGGGGGCTGGGCGTTGCCGCGCAGGTACACCGCCCGCATGCCGAGGTTCCGCAGCCTGGTCAGGGCGCGGGCCCGGTTCGCGGCGTGCACCAGCACGCGGACGTTTCCGCCCTCTCCGGACGGCCTCGGCAGCGTCAGCGCGACCACCACGCTGCCGCCCGGCAGTCTGACGAAACCTCCACCTGGCATGATCTTCAGCTCCCCCGTCAATAACAGAACTCGCACCCGCATCTAAACGCGATCGGCCGCCGCCCGCTAGAGGGCGACGGCCGATCATGCTTTGACCTGCGGTTTTGCGGACTACTTGACGGCGGGGCCGACCTCGATCGTCATCTGGAGACCGTCGTAGGTCTCCTTCGCGATCTTGATCTTGGTGTTGGTGTCAGTGACCTTCACCGAACCGGTCGGGTTCTCGTCGTAGTAGTACTTGCCCTTGTGGTCGTCGAAGACCAGCTGGGCCGGCTTCGGCTTCAGGAAGAGCGCCTCGCCGTTCTTGTGCAGGGTGAACGCGTCCGTCGAGTAGGCGCTGAACGGCGCGTCGTACGGCTGGATCTTGTTCCGCAGCAGGGTGCCGTCCGACCACTTCATCGGCTTGGCGTTGGCGTCGATCGGCAGGATCAGACCCGAGCCCGGGTGGACGCTCGTGTTGTTGTCCTTCTGGGAGGTGTCCCACTGCCAGATCAGCAGGCCGTCCTGGTACGGGTAGTGCTCGACCCAGCCCGGCTTGGTGTTGGAGAAGCCGAAGTTGTACGGGCCGACCTTGAGGGTCGAGTCGTACGAGACGTAGCGGCGGTTCTCGGCCAGGTAGTACTGGGCGTACTCCTTGGTGAAGCCGGCGCCGACGCGGGAGAAGCCCTTGCCGGTCCAGCCGTTGTCGCCGTTCTCCGCGCCGTCGGCGAAGACGGTGGCACCGTCCGCGGTCAGGTTGACGGCGTCGGCGGTGAAGCCCTTGCCGCCCGCGCCGCCGTCCGTCTGGTAGCGGAAGCGGAGGTCGACCTTCTTGCCCGCGTAGGCGTCGAGCGGGAAGTTCAGCGACTTCCAGGCGCCGGAGACACCGGTCAGCGACGGGCTGCCGGAGGCGTCGGCCGGGATGGCCGCGCCGTCGGCGGTGCCGGCCAGCGCGGTCCAGGTGGCGCCGCCGTCCGTGGACACCTCGGTGTAGAGGAAGTCGTAGTCGGCCTCGATGTCCCACCAGCCCTTGAGGGAGAGGGCGGCGGACTTCTTGCCCGTCAGGTCGACGGAGCGGGTGAGGGTGTTCTTGAGGTCGTCACCCATGTTGCTCCACCACTGCGAGGAGCCCTCGGCGGGAGCGACGATGTCGGTCTTGACCTGCTTCTTCGGCAGCTCGACGAGCAGCGCCTGCTTGTCCGCGGTGTTGTATGCCGACACGCCCAGCTTGTGGGTGGACTTCGTCGCGGCCTTGGCCTTGTCGTAGTTCAGCCAGCCCAGCTGCAGCTTGTCCCAGGCCGTCATGTCGCCCGGGAGGTTGCCTATGGACTCCTTGCCGTCACCGAGCCAGGAGCCGGCCGACATCAGGGACCAGAAGCCCACGGAGTTGTCGCCGCCGCCGGTGGTGTCGTAGAGGTCCGGCAGACCGAGGTCGTGACCGTACTCGTGCGCGAAGACGCCGAGGCCGCCGTTCTCCGGCTGCATCGTGTAGTCGCCGACCCAGATGCCGGTGTCGCCGATCTGGGTACCGCCGGCCTTGTTGTTCGCCGGACCGGTCTTGCCGACGTCGGTGCCGTACGCGTACCAGCGGTGCGCCCACAGGGCGCTGGTGCCCTGCACGCCGCCGCCGGCCGACTCGTCCTCGCCCGCGTGGACGATCTGGAAGTGGTCGATGTAGCCGTCGGGCTCGTTGAAGTTGCCGTCGCCGTCGAAGTCGTTGCGGTCCCACTGGTCGTACTGGGACAGCTGCGCCTTGATCTCGGCGTCGGTCTTGCCCGCCTTCTTCTGGGCCTCCGTCCACGCGGTGACGCCGTCCTTGACGGTGTCCCACACGTTGGAGCAGTTGGTCTGGCCGCAGTAGTTTGAGCCGTAACGACCCTCGTTGTACGGGATCTTGACCCAGTCGGCGACCTCGCCGTCGACCGAGTAACGGCCCGAGGAGGTCTTCTCGTAGTAGGTCTTCAGCGAGTTCTTGCCCTGGCCGGTACCGAAGTACAGGTCCTGGAAGTGCTGGCGGCTGAAGTCCTTCTGCCAGGCCGTGCTGTTGTTGTCCGCGCGGTTCGGCTGCGCGATCTGGTTGTGCAGCGGGCCGGGCGTGCCGCCGTACTTCGGCACGGGCGGCTTCGGGCCCTGGGGGCCGTCCGGGTCGAACATGGTCGAGTTGTCGACCTGGTCGCCGAACTCGACGAGGATCGTGAAGATCTTGTCGGTCTTCTCGCGGCCCAGCTCGACGTACTTCTTGTCGTCGAGCTTCACGACCTTCGAGGCGCCGCGCTGCTCGACGTCCTTCTTGCCGGTGAGGACCTGCTCCAGGGCGGCCTTCTTCTGCTTCGCCTGCTGCTCGCTGAAGGGGCCCTTGAGGTCGTGCTCCACGAGCTTGGCAGGAGCGGTCGGGTCCTGCCGGTCGGAAGCGGGGACCGCGGGGCCCTTGTCCTCCGCCTGGGCGGCGGTGACGGTGAAGAAGGTGGCGCTGGTGGCGCAGGCGGCCATGGTCACACCGATGGCCAGGGTGCGCAGGGTGCGTCGTCTGACGGAATTGCCGGTCACTTGATGTCGTTCCCCTCCCGCGGCCGCGACGTAGGTCGGAACATCTCCATAGGAGCGGGGGGTTCCGCGCGGCGCGCGTCTCAAGTGACGACATTTGACCGGAGAGTCTAAAGAAAAGACAGACCTTGACTTCTTCCTTACAACTGCACTATGCGGTCAGGCAGTTCCGGTATACGGACGTTCTCCCGTCATAGGGGGCCATCCCGGGCGATATGCGCTTCACGGGCCCGGCGGCGGGGGCCCGTTACGGGCCCGGTACGGCGCATCGTGCGGGGCCGTGCGCCCCCCGTGCTGCGGCACTGTGGGTTAGGCCGCGCTTACTTCTGGTGCGGCTCGGGCATCCCGTCCTAGAGTCACTTGACGCGCGACCTGTTGAGCCGACTCCCCCTCCCCGCCTTGAGGACGGAACACGCCATGCCGCGTCCGACTGTCGCACAGCTCGCCTACGGGTCCGCCACCGTCATCGTGTCGACGATCGCCATGCTGCTGCTCTCGCAGACGAGCACGGGGCTGGGGGTCGCCGTCATCTCCGCGGCCGCGCTCGCCCTCGGGCTCCTGGTCGCCCTCACCGTGCCGATCCCCCGCCGCCGCGGCCGCCACGCCGCCGGGCGGTCCGGGCCGGCCGCCACCGCCGCCGGGGCCGCCACCCCCGCGGCGCAGGGGGCCCCGGCCGCGGAGCCCGCGCGGGTGCCCGAGCCCCGAACGGCCCCGGCGGAGCACCCCGTTCACCACTGACGGCGCCGCCGGGCCCGAACGCGGGAGCGGGCGGCCACCCCCCGGAGGGGACGGCCGCCCGCGCGTGTTCGCGTACCGGCTGTTGCTAAGTGGACTTGACCACCACGGTCTTGGCCACCTTGTCGTGCAGGCCCTGCTTGTACGGTTTGTCGACGAGCATCGACACGATCAGCGCGAGCGGCCACAGGCAGAAGCAGCACACCAGCGTCGGGATCCAGAGCACGGCCGCCCGGCTCAGCGAGGCGTTGGACGGCGGCACGCTGCCGTCGTTGAGCATCGCGACGCGCAGGCCCATGGCCTTCTTGCCCACGGTCTGGCCGCTCTGCTTGGTCATCCACCAGTCGTAGCCGACGTACGCGAGGATCGAGATCAGCGTCCACACGAGACCGGAGCCGTTGTACGACTTCGTGATGACCCCGGTGACGTCCTCGCCCTTGTCCGTGTCGACCATGTACCGCTTGGTGCCGAAGGGCAGCTGGACGAGGAACAGCGGCACGCCGACGATCAGCAGGTCGATGATCCGGGCCGCGAGCCGGCGGCCGAAGTCGGCGAGCGGCGGCATCCCGGCGAGCGGATCGGGCATGCCGTGGCCGCCACCGCCGCCGTACGGGTCACCGCCACCGCCGTACGGGGGCGGCGGCGGGGGGTAGCCTCCGCCGCCGGGGGGAGGCGGGGGCGGAGGGGGGTAGCCGCCGCCCCCGGGAGGCGGCGAGCCGTACGGCGAACCACCCGACGGAGGCGTCGGTTCCTGGGGCTTCTTGAGGAACGGGTCGTCCTCGGGCGGCTCGCCCGGCGGCGGCTGGTCGGTACTCATGGCCCGAGTCGAACCCGGGCCCGTGGGGCTCGCAACGGGACCGCGTCCGTTCGGGGGAGCGGCTCGCCTGGGCGGCCCCTTCGCGGTGCCTAACGGGCCACGTACGTCCCGGCGGCCCGGTCGTGCCAGGCGCGGCGGCGGGGGCGGTCCAGCAGGCACCAGAGGCTGCCCGGCAGGCCGAGCAGGGCGTACACCAGCCAGCGCCGCAGGGCCCGGCCGAAGCCCGGCGGGCGCAGGGTGGCGGCGGCGAGGACGCGGATGCCGAACAGCTTCTTGCCCGGGGTGCGGCCCCAACGGGCGGTGGGCAGGGCCTCGTAGAAGACCCCGAAGAGGAGGACGGCGGCCAGGACGAGGCCGAGGTAGCCGGTGATGGTGGCGTCGAGCAGCCACACGGTGGTGGTGCGGCCGCCGGCCCGGGCCGCGTCGACCTTGGCCTGCACGTGCGAGGTCGCCCGCGGTACGAGGGGCAGCGCGGTGGCGGCCGCGACGGCGCCGAGTACGAGGGAGTCCACGGTGCGGGCGAGCGCCCGGCGGAGCAGGCCGGCGGGGCGGACGGCGCGGTCGGCCATGCGCTCGAAGACCGCCCGGGTCGCCTCCGGCCGGGGCGCGGGGACGGCGGGGTCCGGCCTCGCCGAGCCCCGGGGCTCGAACCCCGACGCGGCGGGTGCCGCCGCCGCGTCCGGCTCCGCCCCGGACCGGGCCGCCGGGTTCGCGGGGCTCCGCCCGGCGCCGCGGGCCGCGGGGGCAGAAGGGGCCGCCGGAGGCGCGGAGCGGCGCGCTTCGACATCCGCCCGGGCCGAAGGGGCCGCGCCGCGGGCCTCGAAGGACGCGGGAGCCGAGGGCGCCGCGCCGCGGGCTTCGAACGCCTCCGGGGCCGGACGGGCGGCGCCGCGCGCTTCGAAGGGTCCCGGGGCTGACGGGGCCGCGCCGTGGGCCTCGTACGACGCCGGGGCCGAAGGGGCCACGCCTCGGGCTTCGAAGGGCTCCGACGACGAAGGGGCCACGCCTCGGGCTTCGAAGGGCTCCGACGACGAAGGGGCCGCGCCTCGGGCCTCGAAGGGTGCTGGAGCCGAGGACGCCGCGCCTCGGGCTTCGTACGGCGGCGGGGCCGAAGGGGCCGCGCCGCGGGCCTCGAAGGGCGGGTCGGACGGTGTCGGGCGGGGGGCGGGCCGGGACTCCGGCCAGCTGGAGGTGAGGCCCGAGGTGCCCGCGCCGGGGGCGTCGGGCCAGGCCGGCGGGCGGGCCGACAGGATGCCCACGCTCTCGGCGGGGGCCTGCCCCGGGAGCCGCCGGGCGGTGGCGGCCGCCGCCGCCGGGGCAGGTCGGGCCAGGGAGATCCCGCCGCCGGGCCGGGGTTCCGGCTCCGCCGGCCCGCCCCAGGAGACCCGGACGTCCCGGGGCCCGCCGAAGCCCGCCTGGTGCGCGGGGTCCGCCTGCCAGCCCGCCGCGTCGGCGCCCCGCGCGGGGCCCGCCTGCCAGTCCCGGTCGGGGTCCGGGAGGGCCTCCGTCGCGGAGGTTTCGTCCAGGAAGACCGGGCCCGTTTCCTCCGCGGGAGCGGCGGGTCGGCTCGTGCCCGGGACCCAGGCCGCGCCGTTCCAGTACCGGACGAACCCGGGGATGGACGGATCGGGGTAGTAACCCTCGCGGGCAGCGTGCTCGCCGTCACCAGGGGAGGCCGTCAATGTCCCCAACTCCGATCGTGGCTTGAGGCTTGTGCAGGGGAGGACCCAAGGGGAGGACCATAGCCAAGAACCCCCTCCCGACAGGTCCGGTAACGGGAGATTCCAAGCCTTCGGGCGAACCTCACCCCACCCGACCCTTTTCGGTCAGCCGACAGATTTCGGCCAACCTCGCATTCGGGGCCGGAAGTCGCGTCATAGCGAGGCACACCCGCGCTCTCTCCGGGTGTGGGGCACGCTCCCGCCCCGCACCCGCAAGCGAACGCACCGAAGTGAGGCCGTCATGCACCACCCCGTCATCGAACGCGAACTGGAACTCAAGCTGGTCCTGTCCCCCGAGCGCAGCGTCCCCGTCCCCGCCAGGCTCCTGTACCTCACCGACGACCCGTACGCCGTCCACGTCACCTTCCACACCGGCTCCAGCACCCCGGTCAACTGGACCTTCGCCCGCGAGCTGCTCGTCGAAGGGGTGTTCCGTCCCTGCGGCCACGGAGACGTCCGGATCTGGCCCACGAAGATCGACAACAAGGCGGTGCTGTGCATGGCGCTCAGCTCCCCCGACGGCGACGCCCTGCTGGAGGCCCCGGCCGGCTCGGTGTCGGCCTGGCTGGAGCGGACCCTGCGCGTGGTCCCGCCCGGGACGGAGGCGGAGCGGCTCGGCCTGGACGCGGCCCTGGCCGACCTGCTCACCCCGACGCCGGCCGACGACCTGTGGCTGCGGGACCCGTGGCCGTCGGACGAGTCGGCCGCGGACGGTGACCTGTGATGCGCACCCCCGACGACCGCACGCCCGAGACCCGGGACTCAGAAGAGCTTGCCGGGGTTCAGCAGCCCGAGCGGGTCGAAGGCCCGCTTGACGCCCCGCTGCATCTCCAGCCCGACCGGCCCGAGTTCGCGGGCGAGCCAGTCCTTCTTCAGCACCCCGACCCCGTGCTCGCCGGTGATCGTCCCGCCGAGTTCCAGCCCCAGGGCCATGATCGCGTCGAAGGACGCCCGGGCCCGCCGCGCCTCGTCCTCGTCGGCGGGATCGAAGCAGACGACCGGGTGGGTGTTGCCGTCGCCCGCGTGCGCGCAGACGCCGATGAGCAGGTCGTACGCCCGGGCGATGGCCGCCGTGCCGTCGAGCATCTCGGCGAGCCGGGACCGGGGCACGCACACGTCGTCGATCATCGTCGCGGGCCGCAGCGCCTCCAGGGCGGTCAGGGACATCCGGCGGGCCTGGAGCAGAAGTTCCGACTCCGCCTCGTCCTCGGCGGGAACGACGGCGGTGGCCCCGGCGGCCGTGCACAGCGCGCCGACGGCCGCGAGCCCGTCGGCCGCGTCCGGGGTGTCGAAGGCGGCCAGCAGCAGCGCCTCCGTGCTCTCGGGCAGGCCCATCCTGCCGAGGGCGTTGACGGCGCGGACGGTCGTACGGTCCATCAGCTCCAGCAGCGAGGGCGCGAGCCCCGCCTCCATGACGGCGCAGACCGCCTCGCAGGCGGCCGCGACGGACGGGAACTCGGCGGCCAGCGCCAGCTGCCGGGGCGGCGCCGGACGCAGCGCGAGGACGGCCCCGACCACCACGCCCAGGGTGCCCTCGGAGCCCACGAAGAGCCGGGTCAGGTCATATCCGGCGACCCCCTTGGCGGTACGCCGCCCGGTGCGCAGCAGCCGCCCGTCGGCCAGGACCACGTCGAGCCCGAGCACGTACTCGGCGGTGACCCCGTACTTGACGCAGCACAGGCCGCCCGAGGCGGTGCCGATGTTGCCGCCGATCGTGCACTGCTCCCAGCTGGAGGGGTCGGGCGGGTAGTACAGGCCCTGTTCGGCGACGGCCCGCGACAGGACGGCGTTGACCACGCCCGGCTCGACGACGGCGGTCCGGTCGACGGTGGAGACCTCCAGGATCCGGTCCATCTTCACCAGGGAGAGCACGATGCAGCCGTCGGAGGCGTTGGCGGCGCCCGACAGCCCGGTGCGGGCGCCCTGGGGGACGACGGGGACCCGTAGGGCGGTGGCGGTGCGCATCACGTGCCGCACCTGCTCCACGGTGCGCGGCAGGACGACGACGGCGGGGGTGCCGGCGTCGCAGAAGCTGGCCATGTCGGTGGCGTAGGAGGAGGTGACCTGAGGGTCGCTCAGAACCGCCTCGGGCGGGAGTCCCTCGCGCAGGGCCGTGATGAGCCGTGCGGAGAGCTGCTCGGGAAGCCGTACGGAGAGATCGTCGTCCATGGGGCCAGCGTGACAGCCGGGGCCATCGGTGTGAACACGGCCGCGACCGGCTTCGGACACCTCGGCGAGCTCTTCATATTGACGCACAGTGAGCGCATGGACGGATTCGACGAGCAAGCGCGCCAGCCCGCCCCGCCCGTGACCTTCACCGGCCGCAAGACGGTCGTGGCGGCCGCGGTGGCGGTGGTCCTGATCGCCGGGGCCCTGCTGATCCGCCCGGCCCGCACGGGCGACGACGCGCGCCCGCCGGGGCCGAGCGAACGGGCCGCGGCGGCGGTCGGCATGGGCGCCCCGGCCGCCGCGGTGGACCTGACGGCGCTGGTGGCGGACCGGGAGAAGTGGGTCGCCGCGCACGCCGACGACGACGCTTCGTGGGCGGTGCTCGGCTCCGCGTACCTGGAACAGGCCCGGCGGACGGCCGGTTCGGGCTGGTACCCGAAGGCGGAGAAGGCGCTCAAGCGGTCCCTGGAGGTGCGCCCCGCGGAGAAGGGCAACTTCGACGCGATGACGGGCATGGGCACCCTCGCGAACGCCCGCCGGGACTTCGGGACGGCGAAGAAGTGGGGCGAGCTGGTACGGGCCCAGGCGCCGCGGCGCTGGACGGCGTACCCGGTCCTCGTGGACGCGTACACGGGCCTGGGCGACTACAAGGCCGCGCAGAAGGCGATGGAGCGGCTGCAGGAGCTCCGCGAAGGGCTGCCCGCGCACCTGAGGGCGGCGCAGGTCTACCGGGACCGGGGCTGGCGCGAGGACGCGGTGGTGTCGCTGGAGCAGGCGGCGGGCGCGGCGAAGGCGCCGGCGGAGAAGGCGTACGTGCTGTTCCGGCTCGGGGAGCTGGCCTTCGAGCGGGGCGACGCGGCGGAGGCACTGCTCCAGCAGGAGGCCGCGCTGCGCACGGACCCGGCGCAGGCGGAGGCGCTGGGCGGGCGGGCGCGGGCGCTGGCCGCGCTGGGGCGGGGCGGGGAGGCCGTACGGGACTACCGGCTGGCGCTGGGGCGTACGCCGGCGCCGCTCCTCACGCTGGAGCTGGGCGAGCTGCTGGACTCCCTGGGGCGGCCGGAGGAGGCCCGCGTCCAGTACGAGGCGCTGTCGGTGCTGGCTGCGCGGGGCACGGCCGACGGGGTCGACGAGGCGGTGGTGCTGGGCCTGTTCGAGGCGGACCACGGCGACGCGCAGGCCGCCGTGGTCCGCCTGTCGGCGGAGTGGGAGCGGCACAAGAGCGTGCAGGTGGCCGATGCCCTGGGCTGGGCCCTGCACCGCACCGGGGAGGACACGGCGGCCCTGGAGCACGCGAAGAAGGCCACCGATCTGGGGCTGCGCAGCGCGGACTTCGCCTATCACCGGGCGATGATCGAGCGGGGTCTGGGCGACGAGGCCGCGGCCCGGCGCCACCTCCAGGAGGCGCTGCGCACCAACCCGGGGTTCTCGCCGCTGCGGGGGCCCCTCGCGAAGGAGGCGCTGGCCTCGGTCGGCCAGCCGTCGGCGGGCGGTCCGGAGAACATGCAGCCGCGCACCCCGTGGGTGGCGCCCGAACTCCCCAAGCCGAACCCGCCGAAGCCGAAGCCGCAGCCGAAGGCCCCCGAGGCGAAGCCCTCGCCCTCGGCCCGCTGACCCGCCGCGCCCCGGACGGACGGATGGCGGCCGATCGCGGCCGCCACTTCGCCGAGTTCGATCCGGAAGCCGCGGATCTTGACCTGGTCGTCGGTGCGGCCGAGGAAGTCGAGCAGGCCGTCGGGC
>NZ_JBHWBP010000264.1:0-10754 GCF_042735575.1 Streptomyces sp. NPDC059564
GCCATCACCCCGCACAACGTGGACGACGCCGCGCTGTCAGCGGCCGTCTACCTGTGCGGCAACGGCCGCAACCTGGGCGACCGCGACCAGCTGCGCGCCGCGATCCACACCTACAACCTGTCCTGGGCCTACGTCGACGACGTCATGTCGGGCATCGACCGCTACGACGCCCTCGGCCGCGTCCCCGCCCTCCCCTCGGGAAACATCGGCGCCGTCATCCAGGCCGCGCTCGCCCAGCAGGGCCTCCCCTACTCCTGGGGCGGCGGCGGCCCCTCCGGCCCCACCACCGGCATCTGCTGCTCCCCACGCGGACAAGACGGCAGCACCGTCACCGGCTTCGACTGCTCCGGCCTGACCCAGTACGCCTACGCCAAAGCCGGAATCAACCTCCCCCGCACCGCAGCCGAGCAAGCCGGTGCCGGCCGCCGCATCCCCGCCTCAGCCGGATACAGCGCCCTGCAGCCCGGCGACCTCATCTTCTACGGCTACGACCCCAGCGCCCACTCCACCATCCACCACGTCGGGATCTACCTCGGCGACGGAAAAATGATCAACGCACCCAAGCCCGGAACCCCCGTACGGATCGACCCGGTGACCGCGATGCCCGACTACGCGGGAGGGGCGCGGCTCCTGTGACCACCGCGCCCTGGACAGGCGGGCGCCTGATCACCGCCGCCGCCGTCCTCACTGCCACCGGAATCTGCCTCCTGTACGCCGGAATCCACGGCGCCGGATCTCCCCCGTCCGCCTCACAGCCCCCGTCGGCAGCGGTACCGGTCCGGAGCCCGAACCCGGCCAACCCAACGAAGTCGGCCGCCCCGCCGTCGGCCCCGCCTACGTCGCGGCTCGAGACAGTCGAGTCCCAGGGCTTCACTCCCGCGCCTCAGTCCGCCGCGCCGCCGCCGTCCTCGGCTCCCCCACCGGCCCCGTCCGGCAGCCTGTCGAGCGGTGGCCCGGCACTGCAGGAGCTGCCGCCTCCCGGATCCGGGCCCGCCGCCGACCCACTCATCCAGCATGCCCTCGACCAGGCCAGCAGCCCCGATCTGCCGACGGCCGACGAGCGGCGGTTGCTCGAACTCGGCCGGACAGCATGGCTGGCCGACACGGCCCGCTACACGCAGGTGCGGATCCAGGCCACCACCGCCCGCCGCGACACCCCACCAGCCCCCGACCCCGGCCCGAACGTCGGCTCGCGCGAGCCAGTGCGGGCGGTGGTGCGGCTGGTATGGGCCGGAGCCGACCCGGCCGGGACCTTCCTCGACGGCCGCACCGCGGCCGTCCGCTTCACCCAGAACGGAGACGGATCATGGAACCGCACCGCGTAATGGCATCCGGGGCCCTCGGCGCAGGCGCCGAAATCCTTGCCGCCCTCGCAGCTTTCGCCGACTGGGCGGTGGCGAACGCCTGGTGGCTTGCCCTTATCGCGGCCGCCGCGCTGGTCGGCTGGGAGACGCTGCAACAGCGCCTGGCCGCAGAGGCCCTGTCCCGACGCGCCTATGTCGAGCTCGCCCCCACGCCCCAGTTCGATCCGAGTCCGGAGCAGATCTGGCGTCAGGGGATGCAACTGGTGCGTGCCGCCGGCTCCGGACCGTGGTGGACCCCGCGGCGGGCGCGCACGCTGCGGCTGCGGCTGCGCGCCGACGGCCAGCGGCCCCTCACCTACCGGATCGAAGCCCCTGCCTCCGCGCACGCGCTGCTGGGACAGACCCCTTACGGGGCCCGTGTCCAGGTCAAGGCGGCGAATCCGGTGGCCGACAAGCGGCGCGAGCACACGGTGCGGGCGGTACTTGCCCTGCACGGGGAGCCCGGGTCCCGGCTGCGGGACGTGCCCCTGGACCCGGACCCGCTCCAGCCGCTGATCGACGCGGTCGCCGACCTGAACTCCGAGCTCGGTGATCTCGCCGAGGTGTGCGTCGACCTCGCCCCCGCCTCACGCTGGCACCTGGCCGCTCACCGTTTCCACGCCATGCAGCGGGCCCGGGAGAAAGCCCGCCGCGAAGCGCAGCGCGAGGCTCGGTGGCTCAGCCAGGAGTCCGTCGACAGTCTGCCTGTCACCGTGGGCCGGCTCCTGGACCCGGCCGAATGGCGCGGCACCCCCCGCAGCCGGATGGTCGTGTCACCCCATCCCCGGCACGTCGACCGCGACACCGCACTGGGCAAACTCGCCTACACCCCCGGACTGGTACGCGTACAGATCCTGGTGCGGTGCGCCTCCGACACGGCCGGGAGGGCGGAGCAGCGCCTTACCCGGATCGGGGCGGCCATGGACGTGTACGCGGGAACCTCCCGCCTCGCCTCAAAGGGCTGGGCGTTGGGTCCGGTGCGGATCGGTCCGGACCGGTGGCCGTGGCGGGAGCGGTTCGACGCACGGTGGGCGAGCGCTCTGATGCGGCCTGCCCGGGGCGGGTGGGCCCACATCGAGGAGCTCGCCGGACTCCTGAAGCCGCCCACCGTGACCGCGCGGGTGTCGCTGATGGAGAACGATATGCCCACCTACCAGCCCGGCCAGGACTTGCTGCCCCAGGGCTGGTACCGGGGCGCGGACGGACGCGAGCGGCTGCTGGCCACCCATGAGGACGACACTCTCTTCGAGATCCAGTCAGGCAAGGCCGGATGGGGCAAGACCATGCGGGCCCAGGTCCACGCCGTGGCCAGCGCCCACAACGGGCACGGGCTCGCTTTCGTGGACCCGCACGGCGACAGCTTCGAGGACGTTGCCCGCTACCTCGCTCACCAGGACCTCATCGACCGTGTCGCGCTCTTCGATCTGACCATCCGCACGGATAGCGGCATGCTCTCCTGCTGGAACCTCCTGGACATGAGCACCCGGCAGCCGCCGCACGAGGTGACTGCGGCCGTCGTCGGGGCCTTCGCCGGCGCCCTGGGCTGGGACGATGTCTCAGCGCCCCGGGCACTCACCATCATGACGAAGGCCGTCGAGGCCCTGGTCACCGTCAACACGGCGGCCGTCGCCGCGCAGGTGCCCGAGCGGCAGGCGACGCTCTTCCAGGTGCGGTCGCTTCTCACCGACCCAGCCTTCCGCCACCTTGTCACCGCCGCCCTGGACCCCGAAGCCAAGAAGTGGTGGACGGGAAGCTTCCCCGACCTACCCCGCGACGCACTGCCGACGGTACTGAACCCTCTGGAGCGCCTCGGCGCCTCCCCCGTCGTCCGGGCCTTTCTGGGATGTCCGGTCAGCGGGTACGACATCCGGCGGGCCATGGACCAGGGACAGGTGCTGTGGATCTGCCCGCCCGGGACCGGACCCACCGACCGCCTGCTGATCTCTCTGTTCGTCCACGACTTCCTGCGCGCCGGCCTGTCCCGCCGCGATCTCCCCGAGAAGGCGCGGCGCTCTTTCCGTTTCTACCTGGACGAACTCATCTCCCTGGACCAGCAATCGTCCACCGTGCTCGCAGAGATCACCGAGCAGCTGCGCAAGTTCGGCTGCCGCCTGCATGGGATGACCCAGCTCCTGCACCGCCTCAACCCGTCGACCCGCGCCGCCCTGATGCAAAACGCCAGTTGCATGTCGACCACGGCCGGGTCCGTGGAGGCCATCACGCAGATCACCGCCCAGTGGCCGGACACGGTCGCCCCCCGCGACATCGCCGGCCTGCATCGGTGGTGGCATTACGCCAGCTTCACCGTCGCGGGAAAGCGGATCGGACCGGTCCCTATCCGGGGCCCCGAACTACGCGAGGTATTCGACAAGCATGCGCGGCCCGCCCACATCGGCGCCCTGCGCAAGGCCGCACACACCTCCGCCCAGGCCCTGCCCCTGAACGAGCGAACCGTGATCGCCCTTGCCCAGGAGGAATCCGTCCGCGCCTTCCTCACCACCCGCACCACACCCACCGCCAACGACAACGCCGGAGAGCAGTACGCATGACCACCGCCACCAGGCTCCAGCCCGCCACCGAAGACACCCACTCCCACCGGGCCCTCGCCCTGATCGCTCAGCACCGGCTGCTGACCACCACCCAGCTCCACCAGATGCTCACCCCCCACACCCCGCCCCGCAAGATCCACCGCGTCCTGGTGCCTCTGCGCGAACAGGGCCTGATCACCCACACCACCCTGGGATCCAGCAGCCGGCTCCAAGCCCACTTCCTCACCCCCGAGGGCCTCGCCATGGTGCATGACTGGCCCGAGCTGCGCGGACGCACCGCGACCGGCATCCCCTCAGCGGCCGCCGCCTCACTGCGCGCCGCCCATATCCTCACCGGCGTCCGCGCACACCTCGCCTTCCTCACCGACGCCCGCGCCTGCGGCGACGAGTACGAACCCCTGGACTGGATGCCCGAAGTCACCCACCGCCTCCCCGACACCGCAGGCGAGGACCGGCTCATCGCCGACGCCGTGTTCCACTACACCGCCGCCAGCCCTCGCCGCCTGCAGTACCGGGCCTTCGTGGAAATCGACCGCACCACCATGAGCAGCGAGCGCCTCGCCCGCAAGCTCATCAGCTACTCCCGCTTCCACGACTACACCCCCCAGCCGGGTGGACGCCGGGGCACCATCGCCGACCAGGGCACCCTGCTCGCCTGGCAACGCCTCTACCCCCGCTTCCCCCGCATCTTGTTCATCCTCACTGGCGCCTCACGCCCCACCCTCACCACCCGGATCCAGGACCTGCGCAGCATGACCGCCGACCACGACCTCGTCACCCGCCTCGCCGCCCGCGTCCCCCTCGGCGCCGCCGTCCTCGAAGACCTCGAAGCCCACGGACCACAGGCAGCCGTCTGGACCCCCCTCGCCGGCAATGCCGCGTTGCGCGGCTGGACCCAGCTGTGAGCAGGCTCGAACCACACCCACCACAGTCCGCCGACAGACGTGGTCCACGACGTCGGCAAGGACACGGCAGACGGCGCCCAAGCGGGAGGGCGAGGCATGAACGGGGCAGACCGATGCGAGCCCGCGGTGGACCAGCTGGAGGCCGCCGACGACCGGTGGGCACGCACCATTGCCACCACCGGTGAGTAGTGAGTGTTCGGCCAGAACGCAATCGTTACCCAGCGCGGCGGGCGATGGTGACTGAATCGGTGAGTACCGCCACCGAGGATTACACCAGCAAAGATCAAGCCATGGAAATGCATTTCGGCCACTAGCCCGCCGCATTCCGCCAGGCCGAACTCAACCACTCATAGAGACACAAGACCGCACTTCAAATGGCCTTCTACATGCGAGTTTTCGACAATTGCGGCCAACATGTGATGTTCGGTCACATGAGCCCAAAGAACCCCATAGGAGCTACGGCGTTGTCGTCATAGGGTGCGCTGTACAACGCACCGCGACGAAGCAAACACGTTGCACCAGCGATGACACGGCCGGGCGGGCCGCCTTGCACGCCCGCCCACCGAGGTGACCAACAGGGGAGAGTTCCATGACAACGGCACGACAGCACCGGACCCACATCGCTGGCCGCCAGCTGCTCGCGGCCGCCACCGTCACCGCGGCTGTGGTGGTCCTCACGGCCGGGTGCACCAAGGACCTCAACGACAATAGGGCAGCGCCCCCGAGCCCCAGCGCCAACCCGTCCACGAGCACGTCAACGTCCGTGAGTGCCGATCCACAGGCCGCCGAAAAGTCCAGAGTCCTCGCCACATACAGCGCCTTCTGGGATGAGTCCGTCAAGGCCTACCAGGCCGGGACCGAAAAGGGTACGAAGCTGGTGGACTACGCCGCCAAGGACGCGCTGAACCAGACGCTCACCGACATCGCAAACATGCAGCGGGCCGGCACCGCCATGAAGGGCACGCCGGGGCATCGCGCCGAGGTCTCGGCGGTGAATATGTCCGGCGAACTCCCCACGGCCACGATCTCCGACTGCTTCGATCTGTCCACCTGGAAGATCATCGATCGTGCCAGCGGTCAGGTAAGGCCCTTCCCCACAGAGCAGCCCATGCGCTACATCACCGAGTTCGACGCAGAGTTCCAGGGCGGCCGGTGGATGCTGACGAAGTTCGTCCGGCACGGCGACCGCACGTGCTGAGACGGGGAGCGGTCGCAGCGTCCGTGAGCGCGGCTGCGGTGGTTTTGGCCACCCCTGCTCCCGCCTATGCGGACGGGGGTGTGTGCGAAGGCGCCTCGGGGTGGGTGAGTGTCTGTGCCGACAAGCCCAGTCAGGGCGGCAGCAACGCCGGACAGCAAGGCAAGGGCGGCAACAGCGGAGGCGGAGCCAAAGGACCCGATTCACGGTGGGCGTGCACGCGGACCTTGCTGGACCCCCAGCCCCCTGCAGGAAGCGCAGCCTGGGAAGGACACCAGGTGGGGGACGGCGCGGTCTATCGCAAGGAATGCAGTTGGATTGAATCGGTCAACGGAAACATCGTCACCACTACGGAGTGGTCCAACACTCCGGACGCCGTGTCCGTCGACCCTGCTGTGCTGGCACAGCAGGCGGTGGACAGCATGCTCCTCGCGGGTCCGTCGATCATCAGCCCCAGGGCAGCAGGTACATACACGGTCGGGGTACCGCTGTGGCTGTGGGTGAGTCAGAGTCCCACGACCTGGGGGCCCAACACGGCGTCCGCGTCTGCAGGCGGGATCACCGTGACCGCAACCGCGAAGGTGTCGTCTGTCGCCTGGAACATGGGTGACGACTCCACCGTGACCTGTTCAGGTCCGGGTACCCCGTACAACGCCGCCCGCGGCATGACGCCTTCCCCTGACTGCGGTCACCTCTATCGGTCGACGTCGGCCAGTCCCCCCGGCGGCAAGTACCAGGGCACCGCGACCACCACGTGGAATGTCGACTGGGCCGTGTCCGGCGGCGGACAGACCGGCCAGCTGACTGAGGTACGGCAGTCCCCATTCACCGTCTCGGTCGGCGAAGTCCAAGTCGTGGGCGAGTAACACCCCCAGGCGACCGCTTCAGTCCCCTTCTTCCTCTTCTTCTGGAGACACTGCACGTGAGCACCACCACCACGTCCGCGCCCGACTGGCCCGCCGTTCCGGGGCCCGGCAGCCCAGGGAAACCAGCGGCGGCACCCCGCGTCGTGCGCCAACGGCGGCGCCGGCCGGGCCTGATCGCCCTGTCCGTCGCGCTCATCGCAGCCGGAGGCCTGTCGGGGGCGCTGCTGTTCACCGCGTCCGGTCAGCGTTCCGCGGTGCTCGTGGTGGCACGAGATGTGCCAGTGGGCAGGGCGATCACCGACGCAGACCTCGCACCGGCCTCCCTGGCCCTGGATCCGGCGGTCAAGTCCGTGCCCGTCACGCGCATGGCCGACATGGTCGGCAAGCGCGCCGCCATCGCACTGACCGCGGGCTCGCTGCTCTCCCCTGCCCAGGTCACCTCCACTTCGCTGGTCAAGGCGGACGAGCAGCTGGTGGGTGTGGCGCTCAAGCCGTCGCAGTTGCCCGCGAGCCGGCTGGCATCGGGGCAGAAGGTGCTGATCGTGTCGACGCCGGACCCGGCGCAGGCGGCCGCGGCCGGGGGAAAGGCCAGTGAGCCGGCCGGGGTGCCGAAGACGCTGGCCGCGACGGTGGTCGCCGTCGGCGAGGCGGCACCTGCGACGGGGGTGGTGACGGTGGATGTGGCGGTGCCCGCCGCCGACGGTCCGACCTTGGCAGCGCGCTCCGCCACTGGCGCGGTCGCTCTGATCGTCGCGGCGCAGGGGGGCAGCTCATGACGGTGATCGCGCTTGCAGGCGGGCTTGGTGCGCCAGGGGTGACCACGGCGGCGATGGCGCTGCTGATGACGTGGCCACTGTCGGAGGGGCATCGGGTGGTGTTGGCCGAGGCGGACCCGGACGGCGGGGCGATCCTGCCCGGTGCTTTGCAGGGCACCCTCGACAACAGCCACGGCCTGCGGAATTTGGCGGTGGCGGGCCGTCAGGGGCAGCTCGGTGAGGCGTTCTGGCGGCAGCTAGTGGACGTCACCGACGCGGGGACACGCGACCGGCTGGTGCTGCCTGGTCTGTACGATCCTGCGCACGCCTCCGCGATGGAGCCGGTGTGGAAGCCCCTCGCGGCCCTGTTCTCGGGGATCGAGGAGCACGGGCACGACGTGCTGATCGACCTCGGGCGGCGGGGCGCGTTTGGCCCGTCCTCTGTGCTCGCGCAGCGCGCCGATGCCTTGGTGCTGGTCGCCCGGAACACGCTGCGCGGGCTCCAGAGCGCCCAGGTCCGCCTGGACACGCTGCGCGAGCAACTCGGGACCGGCGCAGAGATTGGCATGCTCTTGGTGGATGGCGGCCCGTTCTCGAAGGAGGAGGTCCGCAAAATTCTGGGCATCACGGTGACGGCGGTCCTGCCGTGGCGGCCGAAGGAGGCCGCGGTGCTCTCCGACGGTGCGGAGCAACCGCGCCGGTTCGAGTCGGGTGAGCTGATGCGCGCGGCACGGTCTGCCGCTGTACGGGTCCAGGAGCTGGTGGTGATCCGCCGATCCCGTCTGGCTCTGCCCCCGCCTGCTTCCGGTCTGGGGCGGGTGGTGCGCGGTGCGCGCTAACCCCCTCCACAGCAACCCCCAGGTCACCAGCTCGTTGGAAGCTCGCCTCGCCGCCCCCCGCGGGCTCGCCCCGCACCGCACGGCCCAGCCCCACGGCGGGCCCTCGACGCCCGGCGGGGGCAGTCCGGCGGACCCGCGTTCCAGCCTTCCGTCCCAGGCGGTGGCCGTCGCCAGTCCGTCGGCTGCCGTGGACTACGCGGCCGTCCGGCTGATCAAGAAGGAGGTCGGGGAGCGGCTCACCGAGATACTGCGGGCCCGGCCGGGGATGAGTCTGGCCGCGCAGGAGCAGCAGGGCCGCCATCTGATCAATGAACAGGTCGCGGTGTGGTCGGACTCCGAGGCCGTCAAACGTGGTTTTGCGACGTCGGCGAGTGAGGACGCGGCGACCGCTCAAGCCGTGTTCGACCTCCAGTTCCGGGCTGGCCGGCTCCAGCAGCATCTCGACAACCAGCTGGTTGAGAACATCTTCATCAACGGGTACGCCCGGACGTCGCTCGACTTCACCGACGGGCGCCGCGTCGAGGTCGCGCCGGTGGCGGACTCGGACGAGGAGCTGCGCGAACTCCTTCGGGATCTCGCCCGGCGCACCACCGGCCAGAACGAGCGTTCCCTATCGACAGCGGACCCGTTCCTGGCACTTCGCCTCGCGGACGGGTCCCGTCTCCAGGCGATCACCGAGGTCACCCCCGAAACGTTCGTGACGATCCGCCGGCACACGATGCGGCACGCGGACCTGCCCGAACTCGTAGGCCGGGGGATGCTCGACAGCGCCCTGGGGCAGTTCCTGCGGGCGTGCGTCCGTGCGGAGAAGAACGTCATGATCGTCGGCGGTCAGGCCGCCGGCAAGACGACATTGCTGCGCGCGCTCCTCAAGGAGATCGATCCCGACGAGCGGTTCGCCACCCTCGAGACCGAGTTCGAGCTCTTCGCCCACGAGAACGGGCACCACCGCCAGGTCGTGCCGATGGAGGCCCGCGAGTCCAACGGGGAGAGGGTCGCCGGGCAGGCCGCTGGCGAGATCACTCTCATGGACCTCATGTACCGGGCGTTGCGCATGACGCTGACCCGGATCGTGGTCGGTGAGGTCCGCGGCCCGGAGATC
This sequence comes from Streptomyces sp. NPDC059564, assembly GCF_042735575.1. NCBI lineage: Bacteria > Bacillati > Actinomycetota > Actinomycetes > Kitasatosporales > Streptomycetaceae > Streptomyces > Streptomyces sp. NPDC059564. Next base: position 9,555 of record NZ_JBHWBP010000264.1, read on the forward strand.
GTGGCCATGCTCCAGGCCATGACCAACGGGGCGGGTGGCAATCTGTGCACCCTGCATGCCATCCACCCGTCGGTGGTGTTTGACCGGATCGCCGAGCTGTATCTCCTCGCGCAGGCCAACATGTCGGAGGCCCTGGCCTACCGGCAGGCTGCGAACGGGCTGCACTTCATCGTGTTCGTGTCCTCCATCGACGAGACGAAGATCGGCGGGCATCGCCACCGGTTCGTCTCCCACGTCCTGGAGGTGACCGGGATCGGCGAGGGCGGCCGCCCGGACACCAACACCATCTTCGGGCCGCGCCCGGAGTGGGGCGAGCACCGTGCGGTACCGCTCATGCTCCCCCGCTGCATCGACGACCTGCGCCGCGTCGGCTTCGACGCCTCCCTGCTGTCCGAGCCCGGCGGCGCCTGGACGACGGCCCTGCCGTTGATGATCGCGGAGGGCGCCCAGTGATGACGCTGCTGCTGTGGGTGGTGGCCGGTCTCGCGCTCACCGGTGGTCTGGTGGGGCTGGTCGCCGGGATCGTCGGTACCACCACCCCCAAAGGACCCGGGCTCGCCGCGCGCATGAGGGCCGGGCAGCAACTCGCCAGCCGTGACGAACAGATGGCCCGCCGCACCCGGTTGACCGTCGGCGCCGTAGCCGGGATCCTGTTATGGCTGGTCACCGGCATGTTCGTCGCGGGCGCGATGGTGTTCCTGGCCGTCATCGGCGTGCCGTGGCTGCTCTCCCCCACGAAATCGGCCACTGCCCGCATCGCCAAGCTGGAATCGCTTGGCGACTGGACGCAGCGCCTTGCCAACGTCCTGCGGCTCGGGCGGGGCCTGGACGAGGCCTTGCAGATCTCCCGCAAGGGATGCCCCGAGGCCATCGCGGAGGAGGTCGCCGACCTCGTCGACCGCCTCCAGGTCGGATGGCGGCCCACCGACGCCCTGCGCGAGTTCGGTGACGCCTTGGGCGACGTTACCGCCGACAAGGTGGTGGCCGCGCTGATCCTGTCGGCGGCCGACCGCGGCCCCGGCCTCGCCCAGGCGCTGGACGACCTCGCCGAATCCGTCCACGAGGAAGTCGCCCGACGTCGCGCGATCGAAGCGGACCGGGCCAAACCGCGAACGACGATGCGGTGGATGACGATCATCACCCTCGGCATCATCGGCGCCGGATTCCTCATCCCCTCCTACACGGCCCCCTACGGCACCC
>NZ_JBHWBP010000265.1:0-10745 GCF_042735575.1 Streptomyces sp. NPDC059564
CTTCGGCGGCTACCGGGCCGCCGGGCCGGCGCGCCCCGGCGGCGTCCGCCAGGCCGAGCTGATCGGCGAGGCCGCCGGCGAGTCCGGCGATCACCTGCGGTGGCGCATCCGCCGGGGCCTCACGCCCGGGCACGAGAACGGGGTCTTCGACCCCTGCGTCTCCCTCTGAAACCACACCGAAACCGCACCAAAGCCACACCAACGCCCCACCGATCCACCTCTGTGCCAACCGATGAAAGGCAGTACTCCCATGTTCGACATCGCCCAGGTCACCGCGGCCCCCAGCCCCGACCTGCTCACCCCCGACAACTGCGCCGTCCTCTTCGTGGACCACCAGCCGCAGATGTTCTTCGGCACCGGCAGCGGCGACCGCACCGCCATCATCAACGCCACCGTGGGCCTGGCGAAGGCCGCCCGGGTCTTCGACGTACCGGTCGTGCTGAGCACCGTCGCGGCCGAATCCTTCTCCGGCCCGATCCTGCCGCAGCTCGCCGACGTCTTCCCCGACCAGAAGATCGTCGACCGCACCTCGATGAACGCCTGGGAGGACGGGCCCTTCGTCGAGGCCGTGAAGGCGACCGGCCGCAAGAAGCTCGTCATCGCGGGCCTGTGGACCGAGGTCTGCGTGGTCCTGCCCGCCCTGTCCGCCATCGCCCAGGGCTACGAGGTGTACGTGGTCACCGACGCGTCCGGCGGCGTCAGCCCGCAGGCGCACGAGCACGCCGTGCAGCGCATGGTCCAGGGCGGTGCGATACCGGTGACCTGGGTCCAGGTGCTCCTGGAGCTCCAACGCGACTGGGCGCGTACCGGGACGTACGTCGCCACCACTGAGGTCGTCAAGGAGCACGCCGGCGCCTACGGGCTCGGCGTCGTGTACGCGCAGGCCATGATCGGCGCCCACGCGGCCGGCTGACGGCCCGAAGACGGAGAGGGACGGAGCAGGCGGGAACGTGATGGACACCGGACTGTTGGTCCTCCGGCTGGTGGCGGGACTCCTCGTCGCCGGGCACGGAGTGCAGAAAGTCAGTTTCCGGCTGGGCGGCGAGGGCCTGGCCGGGGGAATCGAGGAGTTCCGGCGGGACGGGTTCCGCGGCGGCCGGCTCACCGCGCTCGCGGCGGGCGGCGGCCAGATCGGCGCCGGTCTGTTCCTGGCGGCGGGGCTGCTCACTCCCGCGGCGGCGATGGCCGCCGCGGGGGTGATGACGGTGGCCACGACCGTCAAGTGGCGCAACGGGCTGTGGGTGCAGCACGACGGGTACGAGTACCCGCTCTTCCTCGTGGTCGTGGCCGCGGTGCTCGCGCTCACCGGCCCGGGCCGGTGGTCGGCGGACCACGTACTCGGGCTGACCCCGTGGCCCGTGTGGATCTCGGTCACCGCCCTCGTCGTGGGCCCCGTCAGCGGGCTGCTCACTCGGCTGGTGCTGCACCGCACCGCCTCCGCCGCGGAAGGAGCGCCCGGGCATGCGCGCGCTGCTGGTTGACGCGGCCCGCACGCTGGTCCCCCCGAAGGGGGACCGGCACGGCCCGCTGCCGCCGCTGATGCTCGCCCTCACCGTGGTGACGGGCCTGGTGGACGCGGTGAGCTATCTGGGGCTCGGACACGTCTTCGTCGCCAACATGACGGGCAACGTGGTGTTCCTCGGCTTCGCCCTCTCGGGCGCGGGCGGCCTGTCGGCACTGGCGTCCGTCGTCTCCCTCGCGGCCTTCCTCACCGGAGCGCTGGCCGGCGGCCGCTTCGGGGTCCGCTTCGCCGCGCACCTGGGCCGGATGCTCGCTTCGGCCATGGCCGTCCAGGCGGTGCTGTTCGCGGCAGCCCTGGGCACGACCGCCGTGGGCCATGACGAGGTGGGCGGCGCCGTCCGGTACACCCTGATCGTGCTCCTCGGCCTCGCGATGGGGCTGCAGAACGCGGTGGCCCGGCGGCTCGGCGTCCCGGACCTGACGACGACCGTGCTCACCCTCACCCTGACCGGGCTCGCCGCGGACTCCGGCCCGGCCGGCGGTGCGGCGCCCCGGCCCGGCCGGCGGATCCTGTCCGTACTGGCGATGCTCCTCGGCGCCCTCGTCGGAGCCGTCCTCCTGAAGGTCGGGCCCTCCCTCGTCCTGGGCGTGGCGCTGGCGCTGCTCGCCGCGGGCGCGGTGGTGCTGTGGCGGCTCTCGGGCCCGGGCGCGAGCGCGGGCTGGGCGACGGCCCCGTAAGGGCTCAGCGGTCGCGTACCGGGTGTTTGCTCAGGATCGAGACCCGGTTGAAGGCGTTGATCGTGATCGCCGTCCAGATCACGGCGGAGATCTCGTCGTCGGCCAGCACCTCCCCCGCCTGCACGTACGCCCGCTCCTGGGCGAGGGCGTCGGCGGGGTGGGTGGTGGCCTCGGCCAGGGAGAGGGCGGCTCGCTCGCGGCCGGTGAAGAGCTCGGTGTCCCGCCAGGCGGCGAGCACTCCGAGGCGACGAGCCGTCTCCCCGGCGCGCAGCGCGGCCCGGGTGTGGACGTCGAGGCAGAAGGCGCAGCCGTTGAGCTGGGACACGCGGAGGTTGACCAGCTCGACCAGGATCCGGTCCAAGCCGGCTTCGGCGGCCGTCGCACGGACGGCGTCGGCGGTCTTGACCAGCGCCTGGTACGCGGCGGGGCTCTGCTTGTCGAGGTAGATCCGGCCGTTGGTCCGGTGGGCTTCCGCGGTCTGTGCCGTCTCGATCACCCTGTACTCCTTCGCCTGTTGTCCCGGGTTGTCTTCGGGACTATGATCACCCACAATTGTTGAAAACGAAACTACTTTGGTGTGAGAGGGGCCGGGAGATGGATCACACGGAGGTCGGGACCGAGTCCGAGAACGACGCCAGGGTCGAGGTCCTCACCGCCCGGGACGTCCCGCTGGGCGGACCGCGGGCGATGACCGTACGGCGCACCCTGCCGCAGCGGGCCCGGACGCTCATCGGGGCCTGGTGCTTCGCCGACCACTACGGCCCCGACCGGGTCGCCGACTCCGGGGGCATGGACGTCGCACCCCACCCGCACACCGGACTCCAGACCGTCAGCTGGCTGTTCGCCGGGGAGATCGAACACCGCGACAGCCTGGGGACGCACGCCTTCGTACGGCCCGGCGAGATCAACCTGATGACCGGGGGCCACGGCATCAGCCACACGGAGGTCTCCACCCCCGCCACCACCCTGCTCCACGGCGTCCAGCTCTGGGTGGCCCTCCCCGGCGAACACCGCCACGCGCCCCGCGAGTTCCAGCACCACGCACCCGAGCCGCTCCGCGTCGACGGGGCGGAACTGCGGGTCTTCCTGGGCACCCTCGCCGGCGACACCTCCCCCGTACGCACCTTCACCCCGCTCCTCGGCGCCGAGGTCCTGATCGACGCCGGCGCCACCGTCACCCTCGACGTCGACCCCGGCTTCGAACACGGACTCCTCGTCGACGAGGGCGACGTCCGCCTCGACGGAACTCCCCTACGCCCCGCGGAACTCGGCTACGCCGCCACCGGCCGCACCACTCTCACCCTCACCAACGACTCCGGCCGCCCGGCCCGGACGGTCCTCCTGGGCGGCCCGCCCTTCGAGGAGGAGATCGTGATGTGGTGGAACTTCATCGGCCGCAGCCACCAGGACATCGTGGAGGCGCGGGAGGAATGGGAGCACGCCTCCGACCGCTTCGGCACCGTCGACGGCTACCCCGGCGAGCGGCTGCCCGCTCCCGCCCTGCCCAACGCCGTCATCGCACCGCGCAAGAACCCCTCCCGCCACTGACCCCGTACCGCAAGGACCTCCGCCATGAGCGAGCAGACCACCACCGCCCCCGTCGTCCGCCACGTCGACGACCGCCACCGCTACGAGATCCTCATCGACGACGACCGCGCCGGCCTGACCGCCTACCGCGACCGCGACGACCAGCGGGTCTTCTTCCACACCGAGATCGACGACGCCCACGCCGGCCTGGGACTCGCCGCGATCCTCGTCGAGCAGGCCCTGGCCGACGTCCGCGCCTCCGGGATGCGGATCGTGCCCGTCTGCCCGTACGTGGCCAAGTTCCTCACCAAGCACCCGGAGTTCGCTGACATCACCGACCCCGTCACCCCGGAGGTCCTCACCTGGCTCGACGCCCGGCTGGGACGCTGAGCTCCGGGCGGAGCAGCGCGTAGAGTGAGGTCGGGCGCGGCGTGATCACGAGGAGTACATGTGACCGCGGCCAGCCTTGAGCACTCCACCGTCCCCGCCGATACCGGCGAGGTGACCCTGCTGATAGCCCGTCGGGTCGACCCCGGGCACGAAGCCGACTTCGAGCTGTGGGCGAAGGGCGTCCTGGAGAGCGCGGCCGCCTTCCCCGGCCACCTGGGGTACGGGCTCTTCCGCTCCTCCGGCGGCGACGCCCCCTGGTTCCTCGTCCACCGGTTCCGGAACGCGGAAGCCTGCCGCGCCTGGCAGGAGTCGCCCGAGCGGGCGGCCTGGTTCGCCGACTGCCAGGGACACCACCACACCGAGATCGCCCGGCGCACCCTGACCGGCATGGAGACCTGGTTCGCCGGACCGGGCTCGACACGTCCGGCGCCGCCCCGGTGGAGGATGACGATCAGCGCGACCCTGGCGATCTACCCAATATCCGTGCTCGGCGGCCTCTTCCTCGTGCCGCACCTGACCGCACTCCCCCTCCTGCTCAACAGCCACCCGGCGGCGATCCACTCGAGTCCGTGCAGTTCGCCCTCCTCGGCTACGCGATCACATCGATGGAGACAGAGACGTACCGACCCGCGCGGCTGATCCTGCTCGGCGAGAACGCCTCACAGCAGCTGCGCCGCCAGACAAGCCTCGACGCTCTGGTGACCACAGGGTCTCCGCCCTTCTTCCTCTGGCACACCGCCGAAGACATCTACGTCCCGCCGGAACACACCTACCGGATCGCCTCGGCACTGGCCGCGCACGAGGTACCGCACACCGTGCACGTCTTCGCGCACGGCCCGCACAGTCTCGGTCTGGCCCAGGATGCCGGCCAAGCCGCGGCGTGGACGAGGCTCGCGCAATCGTGGATCACCGAACAGGTCCGCATGCCGCAGCCAGGTACACCCTGAACAGTGTCCCGTCTCGCACAGCCCCGGACAGCGGTCCCCGGAGCGCCGCGTCCTCACCCTGCGGAGGTGGATGGAAGGCTTGGGGCATGGCCCTTCGAGCATGGTTGGACGTCCGGCGTTCCTGGCGGCAGGGGCACGCGCCCGCGCTGCTTGTGATCCCGCTCGGGCTGATCGTCACCGTGTGCGTAGTGGATGTACTGTCTCCGCCGCACGTCCACCTCGGTCCACTGCTCGTGGCAGCGCCCGCGATCTCGGTGGCGTTCGCCGGCGCCCTTACGACGGCGGTAATGGGGGCTCTTGCGGTAGCAGCCCAGGTGCTGATCGGCGTGCTCAGGGGGGTCTCGGGCACCGCCAATATCCAGGCTCAGATCGCTGCCCTGATCGTCGTCTCGGCCGTCTGTGTCACCGTCTGTGTGGTGCGGGACCGGCGCGAGCAGCAGCTGCACCAGGTGCGGTCGGTGGCCGAGGCAGCCCAAAGAGTGCTGTTGCAGCCGCTGCCCACACGCGCCGGCCCGCTACAGATCGCCGGCTTGTACATCCCCGCCGAGGAGGAAGCCGAGCTGGGCGGAGACCTGTACGCGGCCGCACGCACCGCCCACCACAGCACCCGGCTCCTCATCGGCGATGTGCGCGGCAGCGGCCTGGGCGCTATCAGCAACACCGCCCTGCTGCTCGGTGCCTTCCGAGCAGCCGCCCATCGGCAGGCCACCCTTCCCCGCCTCGCCGTCCACCTGGACGCCGCGTTCCGCTGGGACACCAGCCAGTGGCGGTCACAGACAGAGCAGGACACCATCGAAGACTTCGCCACCGCCATGCTGCTCGACATCCCCGACCACGATCCGGTCGTCCACCTCATCAGCTGCGGTCACCCGCCGCCGCTCATCCTCCGCGGAAATCGGCTCATCCCGCTCGTGGCCGAGGCCAGCCATCTTCCGATCGGATTGGGCGGGGCTTTCGGCATCGCCGACTACGACGTCCAGACATTCCCGTTCGAGGCTGGCGACCTGATGCTCCTCTACACCGATGGCGTCATCGAGGCACGCAACACCGACGGACGCTTCTACCCATTCACCGAGCGCGCGCCACAGTGGACCACGGACGAACCCGGCGAACTCCTGCGCCATCTCCAGGCCGACCTACTGGCTCACGTCCACGCACACCTCGACGACGACGCGGCCGTCGTCGCAATCCGCCGCACGGCGTCTGCCCCTCCGCCATCCGACCCGGCCCTGTGAACGAGGTTGGCGCGCCGTGTGATCGAGGCCGTCACTCACTCTCAGAACGTCCCACCCCACCCCACCCCATCGCCTCCGCCCGAAGGCCGCCCGGACCGAGATCCGGACCGTTTCCGGACCAGCCCCCGACGAGGAGCCCCGCCAACTACCGTTTCCCCTGGTCAGCGTAAGTTCAGCTGCTGTACCACCAGGAGACGAAGAACGAACGCCTTGCGGAGAAGATCGCCCGACACCGGGCGGTGTTCGGATGGCTGGAGTGGCAGCATGCCCAGACCCGCGAGGCCCTCGCCCGCCTGGAACAGGAACAGGCCGCGGTCACCGCCCGCCGCCCGGCCCCGCCGGTCCCGGACTGGAAGCTCGAAATCCACCGAACCGGGTACGGCCCCCGGCCCTTCCGTGTCCACGCGGGCCACTGCCCCGACGGCGAGGGCAAGGAGATCACTCGCCAGCAGGCCCGCCAAGCCCTCGTGGACGGGGTCGAGGAGTGCCCCTACTGCCGGCCCAAGAGTGAACTCCGGATCCTGGAGTAGCCGGCCCCGTCCAGGCGGGGAATCGCGCTCAGCCACGGAGTTCCCCCGTACGCCCTGCTCCGTGGCGACCTGCCTGGCCCGGCCCGGGGAGGAATGCATCACGAAGACCGGCAAACCGCTTCGGCCGCCGCATGTGGTCGGGAGAAGGCGGCGCGAGCAGCCGTCGAAGCTCGCCCGTACCTGTCGGTGGTCTGACCCGCTGGACGCGTCCGCTGCCGTCCACCAGCCCGTTCCCCCGGAACGGCCTCCTCCGCGATCACCGGCTCCGATACTGGCCGGACGCCTACGCGAAGGAGCCGACCGTGACCGACGACGAGCAGCAGCTCGCCGCCCTCCTCAACGACCTGCCCGGCCACAGCGACGCCCGATTCTGGCGCGGCCTCAAGGAAGCCGCGGGCATGTACCGCATACGCTCGACCATGGCCTCTGCCGTCCAGGACGCCCAGGACGGCGACTTCGAGCCCCTGGCCGAGCTCGTTCTCGAAGCCTTCGGTGCGGACGCCCGGTACAAGGACGTCACTGCGGTCCTTGCCAGCCAGCTCGGCAGCGCCGTCCGGGCCCGCGCCTGGATATCCGACGCCATCGCCACCGCCGACCGCATCAATCGCGCCGGCGCCGAGGACGCCCTCGACGAGCTCGCCGGGAAGTGGTGAATTCACCGGACGGATCGCAGGAAGGGAGACGTGCACCGATCCGCCCGGGCCGACTCCCTCTGAGTTCGACTGGTCAGAAGACAGAGCACAACGATGCCCCCGGCGGAGGTTTCTTCCGCCGGGGGCATCGTTGTGCTTAGACCGTGTCCTACGTGGTGATCGCTCGTTGGGCTGTCAATGGGGCGGGGTACATGGAGTTGGATTGTTCCGGATGGGCTGTGGGAGATCGCGAAGCCGTTGATCCCGCCGTCGAGGGTGCGGCCGCAGGGCGGCGGAACGCAGGACACGCCTGATGAGACGCTGTTCGCGGCGATCATCTACGTGCTGGTCAGCGGTTGTGCCTGGCGGGCTCTGCCGCCGTGCTTCGGGATATCGAAGTCGACCGCGCACCGTCGGTTCCTGATCTGGTCGCGGGCCGGGGTGTGGGGCCGACTGTATGAGGCGGTGCTGCACCGACTTGATGACGCCGACCTCATCGACGTCTCGCGCGTGGTCCTCGACTCCGCTCACGTGCGGGCTAAAAAAAGGGGGGTGAACTCACAGGTCCGAGCCCCGTGGACCGGGGCAAGCCGGGTTCCAAGATGCACGTCCTGTCGGATGCGAACGGACTGCCCCTGGTCGTCGGTGTCTCTGCCGCGAACGTCCACGACGGCGAAGCGCTGAAGCCTACGGTCGCCGGTCACCAAACGAGACACGACCCCCACCGCGACCGCTACTTCAAGCCCCAGCGCCTACACGCCGACAAGGCGTACGACATCGCCCACCTGCGGAAATGGTTGCGAGGGAAGCGCATCGGCGTACGCATCGCCCGCAAAGGCATCGAGTCCAGCGAACGCCTGGGCCTCCGCAGGTGGGTGATCGAGCGGACGATCTCGTGGCTGTCCGGCTACCGCCGACTCAGCCCCCGCTACGAATACAACTCCCGCAACTACCTTGCCTTTCTCGGCCTCGCAGCGGCCCCTGTGCTGTTACAAGCGATTCCTCAAGCTGACCATGTAGCACACGGTCTGAGGAACAAGCTCAACGACCGGTGGCGAGCATCCAGATCCCGATGGCCGTGAACAGGGTGCCGACCACGAAACGAGCCGCGACCTCCGAAATCCGTCTCCTTCGGAGGTCGATTCGTGCGCTCTTCGGGGCCTCGGGAAGGTAGCGCACCGGGACCCCACCGCCCACGGGAAGGCCCTTGACTCCGGATGACCCGGCCTGGAACGTGTGCCGACTACCCTGCGCATCAACGAACTCGACCACCGCGAAGTAGACAAGGCCACCATCATTTTCGGAGCCTTCAACGCGGTGGCGGACCACCAGGCCCCTGACGCGGATCCCCTCGCGCTGGAGGCGGTGCTGGACCATGGCCTCATGGGTGCCGAACCCGAGGCAGGTCAGACCTGCCAGTAGCAACATCGCAACCCACACCGCTGCCTCCCCTTCCATGCTTTGCACGACCCTTCGGGTACCTCCTGTCGCAGGAGCGGACGCTACATCGACTGGAGGCGGTTCCTGGTGAAACACTGGGCTGTGCGCAGACGCCGACGAGGCCATAGAGGGGTAGCGCCGAGGTAAGCCCAAAAGCCGCCATTACTTGATCTCGGCACCCTGTGCGATAGCAGCCGTCACCCATTCGGGCCAGGCGGCCTGACATCGCCCCGGCCAGGTCATGCCCCAGCGGCAGCGCGATGCTGTCCTGCGCCGGAGCCATGCACACGCCCGCGCTCGCGCTCGCGCACCAAGATGGCCAGCCGACGCTGATGTGCGTTGCAGTACTCACCTGGTCTTCACAGGCCGTGGGCGGCCTCGTCCTGCCACCCACAGCCTGCTCACCTACAAGATCACATCTCCTTCACGTCGCGGGCAATCTGCCTCCCGTGCGCCATACCCACGATGAACGAGACGACGTCGCCGCTCTTCAGAGTGAAACTATTTTCGACCCCGTACGACACATGCATGAAGAACTCCCTTTTGGCCCCACCTGACATCGTCTGGGTGACGAAGCCGAACCCCTTGGCCGCATTCCACCAATGGACTCGCCCCAAGGCCCTTGCCCTGTCCTTGGTAGCGATCTCGCTGCTCGCGGGGGCTGCCTGTGCTGCTTCGGACGTGACAGCGACTGCCACGGCCGGTGTGGCTCCTGCCGCTCCGCCCACGGCCAGGACCCCGACCATGGTGACCATCGCGACGCCGATCTTCACCCGCTTCAGCATGACTTCACCTTCCTGTCTCTGCGGCCGCGATGCCCGGGGGCCGTGCGGCTGACACGGAGACACTCGCCGCCCCAACTCCCCACCACACCCGTAATCGCCGTCTGTGGCAGCGCGGTGACAGGCCAGTGGCGCTCCCACGACACCCATGACGAGCCCACAACAAGAGACGCATGCCCCGCACGGCGCGCTGCCCCTGACTGACCCACCGGACACCGCTAAGGCCACCAGAGTCCCGTCCGGGCCGTCGACCTGGAGCCTTTCGAGCGCGTCACGCTAGACCAGGGCGTGACCGTACGGCGCGGCCAGGGCTACACCCTTCGCGTCCCCGCGGTGCCCGCGGTCCACCGCCAACTCCTCGACCGCTGCCAGCCCCTCGACGGCACCACGGCGGTCCCGGCCCAACGCAAGGCCCGCCGCGAGTACGAGAACCGCGTCAACGCACTCCCGGTTGCCGGCCTGAGTTGAGCGGACCGAGCGCCACCCCCGCCAAGATCAAGTACTGGCGGCTTTTGGGCTTACCTCGGCGCTACCCCCATAACGGTCCAACATCCGCCTCGCCACGTAGGACACAGTCTTAGCGGGCTCCCGCAGGGGCACGGAGCTGTTCGGCCAGTCTCTGGAGCTCGGCGGCCGCGGCAGGCGAGGGGTTGTCGAGTCCGCTGTGCACGGCCGTCGGGCTCTTCAGGAAATGCCGGAGCATGGTCACGAGCAGACCTGTCGGCAGAGTCCGCAAAGCGGCGAATGCGCGAGGTGTCGGTGGCGTTGCCATGGCGGCGAGGTTCTGCCGCATGAGGTGGAGCATGCCGCGGACCGCGTCGGGATCGTCGGCCAGGGCTGTCGGGCCGCCTGCCGCGTGCACCGCCTGCCCGAGCGGGACCTCGAACGCGGCGTGTGTCTTGAGCCAGGCGTCCATGTGCGGTTCGGCCTTGGCGTTGATACCGGCGGCGCGGAACGTCTCCACGATCCGTTCCAGCCGGGGGGTGGTGTGGCCGTCGGGCTCGCCGATCGGCATCGCCACCCGGCGGGTCACGAAGTTGGTTTTGCGGTATCGGACGAAGTC
>NZ_JBHWBP010000266.1:0-10718 GCF_042735575.1 Streptomyces sp. NPDC059564
GCCGACGGCTTCGCCGCTGCCGGTGCCCCGACTGGAAGCCGGGCCGTCGCGGCCGACGCCGCGGTCGTGGCGCGGCTCGTTGCCGCCGCGGAAGCGGGGCGGCGGATGGCTGATGCCGGGGCCGCGCGGACCATGGCTCCCGTTGTCGAGCCGGACGGCTGCCCTGTTGGTGCCGACGGGCGGTCCGCGCTCACCGGCGTCGACGCCAGCTCGCTCGAACTGCACGGGACCTGGGCCGATCAGGGAGAGGCCGCCGCGCAGCGGCAGCCGCGGCGGACGGTGCGCAGCAGCGTCGACGCCGGCGCCGTGCGGCTCGCGCTGCTGGACCTGGCCATGCCCCGGGACATCGACGCCGCCGTGCACCGGATCCCCGGCGTGCGGCTCGTGGACATCGAGAGCCTGGCCGAGGCATCCGCCGACGCGCCGATGGCCGCCGACGTCGACGCCGTGCGCACGATCGTCTCCGACGAGGTGGCCGCCTTCGGCGCCGCGCAGCGGGCCGCGCACATCACCCCCACCGTCGTCGCCCTGCGGGCGATGGCCGCCGAGGTCGTCGCCATGGAGGTGGCACGGCTCGACGGGCGGGTACCCGACCTCGACGAGCGGCAGCGGGCTGAGGTCACCCAGACCGTCCGCCGCGTCGTCGACAAGCTCCTCCACGCGCCGACCGTGCGCGTCAAGCAGCTCGCGAGCGAGCCCGGCGGCGCCGGGTACGCGGAGGCGCTGCGCGAACTCTTCGACCTCGACCCTCAGACGGTGGCATCCGTCAGCCGGGCGGACGCGGCCGATCCGAAGAACGATGACGACCCAGGACGGGCATCATGAACACACGTCCCGACCAGCCCCTGAGGCTCGGCACGCGGCGCAGCAAGCTGGCCATGTCCCAGTCCGGGCACGTCGCCGAGGCCGTACGGGCGATCACCGGCCGGCCGGTGGAGCTCGTGGAGATCACGACCTACGGTGACGTGTCCCGCGAGAACCTCGCGCAGATCGGCGGCACCGGGGTGTTCGTCACCGCGCTGCGTGACGCGCTGGTCCGCGGCGAGGTCGACTTCGCCGTGCACTCGCTGAAGGACCTGCCGACCGCGCAGCCCGACGAGCTGGTCATCGCGGCCATGCCGAAGCGGGAGGACCCGCGCGACGCGCTCGTCGCCCGCGACGGGCTGACCTTCGAGCAGCTGCCCGACGGAGCCCGGATCGGTACCGGTTCGCCGCGCCGCATGGCGCAGCTGCACGCGTACGCCCGGGGCCTCGGCAAGACCATCGAGACCGTCGCGATCCGCGGCAACGTCGACACCCGCATCGGGTTCGTGCGCGACGGCGAACTCGACGCGGTCGTGCTGGCCGCCGCCGGGCTGAACCGGATCGGCCGCGGCGACGAGGCGACCGACCTGATCGACGTCGACCACGTGCTGCCCGCGCCCGGCCAGGGAGCCCTGGCCGTGGAGTGCCTCGCGTCCGACGCGGACCTCATCGCCGCACTCGGTGAGCTCGACGACCCGTTCACCCGGGCCGCCGTGACCGCGGAACGAGCCCTGCTCGCCGCCCTGGAGGCCGGCTGCAGCGCGCCCGTGGGCGCGCTCGCCGACCTTCTGGCCGACGGGCAGATTGTCAATGAAATGCGCCTGCGCGGTGTCGTCGGAACCCTCGACGGAACCACGCTGGTGCAGCTGTCCACCACCGGTCCCGTGCCCCAGTCGTACGACGAGGCCATGGCGCTCGGCCGCGAACTCGCGGACGAGATGCTGGCCAAGGGCGCGGCCGGTCTGATGGGGGAGCGATCCCTTTGAACCCCTCAAGCCCCACCCCCTCCGCTCTTCCGGGCGTCGCCGTCCACGGGCTCGTCACCTTCCTCGGTGCCGGCCCCGGCGATCCGGGTCTGCTGACGCTGCGCGCCGTGGAGGCGCTCGCCGCCGCGGACGTGCTGATCGCGGAGCCCGAGGTGCTCGACGTCGTACGGACCCACGCGCGCGCGGGTGTCGACACGCCGCAGCTGACGGTCGCTGACGAACTGTCAGCAGCCGCCGGGGTCCCGGCGATCCGCACGGCGTCGACTCCCGAAGACGTGACCAATCTTGTCATGGAGGCCGCGCGCTCCGGCAGGCGGGTCGTCCGTGCCGTCACCGGCGACCCCGGGCTCGACGGGAACGCGGCCGGGGAAATGCTGGCCTGCGCCCACGAGGGGATCCCCTTCGAGGTGGTGCCCGGTGTCGCGACCGCCGTCGGCGTACCCGCGTACGCCGGTGTGCCGCTGCGCGGCGAGCGGGGTGCCGACGTCCGCTTCGTGGACGCGCGGCACGCCTCGCAGCGCTGCTGGAGCGAGGTCGGCGCCAGCGACGGCAGCGTCGTCGTCTCCGCCACCCTGGAGACCGTCGCGAGCGCGGCCGCCGAGCTGGTGTCGGCCGGGCGCAAGCCCGAGACCCCGCTGACGGTGACCGTGGGCGGTACGACGACCCGCCAGCGGACCTGGAGCGCGACCCTGGGCACCATCGCCCAGGTGTTCAAGCAGGGCAAGGTGCTCCCCTCCCCCGAGGGATCGCGGCCCGTCATAGCCGTGGTCGGTGAGCAGGGCGCCGGAGCACGGCGCGAGGAGCTGGCCTGGTTCGAGTCGAAGCCGCTGTTCGGCTGGCGGGTCCTCGTACCGCGCACCAAGGAGCAGGCCGCTTCGCTCTCCGACCAGCTGCGTTCGTACGGCGCGGTGCCCCACGAGGTGCCGACCATCGCCGTGGAGCCGCCGCGCACCCCGCAGCAGATGGAGCGGGCGGTCAAGGGGCTCGTCACCGGGCGCTACGAGTGGATCGCCTTCACCTCCGTCAACGCGGTGAAGGCCGTACGGGAGAAGTTCGAGGAGTACGGGCTCGACGCGCGTGCCTTCGCGGGCATCAAGGTCGCCGCGGTGGGCGAGCAGACCGCGGCCGCGCTGGTCGAGTTCGGCGTGAAGCCGGACCTGGTGCCGAGCGGCGAGCAGTCCGCGGCCGGGCTGCTGGAGGACTGGCCGCCGTACGACCCGGTCTTCGACCCGATCGACCGCGTCTTCCTGCCGCGCGCCGACATCGCGACCGAGACGCTGGTCGCCGGGCTGATAGAGCTGGGCTGGGAGGTCGACGACGTCACGGCCTACCGGACCGTGCGGGCCTCTCCGCCCCCGGCGGACACCCGTGAGGCGATCAAGGGCGGCGGCTTCGACGCCGTGCTGTTCACGTCGTCCTCGACCGTCCGCAACCTGGTCGGCATCGCGGGCAAGCCGCACAACGTGACCGTCATCGCCTGCATCGGCCCGGCGACGGCCAAGACGGCGGAAGAGCACGGGCTGCGCGTGGACGTGCTGTCCCCGGAGCCGTCGGTGTCGAAGCTGGCGGAGGCGCTGGCCGCGTACGGCGAGGCGCGCCGTGAGGCCGCCAAGGAGGCCGGCGAGACGGTGTCCCGCCCGAGCGAACGCCGCCCGGGCGCCCGCAGGCGGCGTACGACCTGACGGTCGGCAGAACCGGGGAAGGGCCCGGGCGTGAAGGGAAACATCCCCATCGCGCCCGGGCCCTTCCGCATGCCCGCGGCTACGGTGGCCCGCGGATCGGGTCCCGCCGGGCGGGCGGCGCGGAGTGGGGCGGGGGGAGCCCCTAGGCTGGGCTGCGACTGCTGTCGATGCTCGAAGAGGCGACTGAGAATGAGCGCGTACGGATCCTTCCCCGGCTCGCGGCCCCGGCGGCTGCGCACCACCCCGGCGATGCGGCGGATGGTCGCGGAGAACCGGCTGCACCCCTCGGACCTGATCCTTCCGGCGTTCGTCCGGGAGGGCATCAGCGAGCCCCTCGCCATCTCGGCGATGCCGGGCGTGGTGCAGCACACCCGGGACACGCTGCGGAAGGCCGCCGTCGAGGCCGTCGAGGCGGGCGTCGCGGGGATCATGCTGTTCGGCGTCCCGGCGGACGAGAACAAGGACGCGCTGGGCACGGCCGGCACCGAGCCCGACGGCATCCTGCAGCTGGCGATCCGCGACGTGAAGGCCGAGGTCGGCGACGACCTCGTCATCATGTCCGACCTGTGCCTGGACGAGTACACCGACCACGGCCACTGCGGGGTCCTCGACGAGCACGGCCGCGTCGACAACGACGCGACGCTGGAGCGCTACGCGGAGATGGCCCAGGTCCAGGCCGACGCGGGCGTCCACGTGGTGGGCCCGAGCGGCATGATGGACGGCCAGGTCGGCGTCATCCGCGACGCGCTCGACGAGACCGGCCACGAGGACGTCTCGATCCTCGCGTACACGGCGAAGTACACCTCGGCCTTCTACGGGCCCTTCCGCGAGGCGGTCGCCTCCTCGCTGCAGGGCGACCGCAAGACCTACCAGCAGGACCCGGCCAACGCCCGCGAGTCGCTGCGCGAGCTGGCGCTGGACCTGGACGAGGGCGCCGACATGGTCATGGTCAAGCCCGCCGGCCCCTACCTGGACATCCTGTACCGGGTCGCGCAGGCGGTGGAGGTTCCCGTGGCCGCGTACCAGATCAGCGGCGAGTTCGCGATGATCGAGGCGGCGGCGGAGAAGGGCTGGATCGAGCGCGACCGGGCCATCCTGGAGACCCTGCTCGGCATCAAGCGCGCGGGCGCCGACACGATCCTCACGTACTGGGCGACCGAGGTCGCGGGCTGGCTGCGGCAGGCCCGCTGAGTGTGCTGAGTGCGCGGCGCGGGCCGGGATGAGTACGGACACTCATGCCGGCCCGCCGCCGTCCCGCTTGAGTGGGGGCATGGACACCACCACCCCCGCCGCCCCCGCCGAGCGTGATTCCCGTGCGTACGTCGCGCCCCTGCTCTCCACGCTGCTGACGCTGCCCGCCGCCGCGGTCTCCCTGTTCTTCGCCGGGCTGTCACCGATGGCCTGCGATTCCTGCGAGGGCGGGGCGTCCGACAGCTTCGACGCGAGCTTCGAGCTGGCGTGGCCGGTGTTCACGGGCGGGCTGGTCCTCGTCCTGATCCTGCTCGTGGCGTGCTGGGCCCTGCCGTGGCGGCGCGGGCAGCGGGCGCGCCGGGTGGCGCTGGCGCTGGCGGCACCGGGGGCGGTCCTGCTGAACGTGCTGGTGTTCTCCGCCCTGGTCGACTGGCCCTAGCGGAGTGTGAGGAGCACGCTGGAGGGACAGGCGGCACGGCACTGTGGAGGTGATCGGCCATGTCCACGCTCGTCGGATGGCATGTCGAGATGGAGTTCACCGAGGATGGCCACCGCACCAACGCGGTCGCCATGCTCAGACTGGGTGACGGCTCCGAGGTCAGGGCACGCGGGTACGCCATGCGGCACCCGTCCGACCCGGAGCAGCTGAGGGTCGGCGAGGAGATCGCCGGGTCGCGGGCCCTGATGGACCTCGCGAGCCAGCTCTTGCAGAAGGCCCACGGCGAGATCGACGAAGCCACGGGCCGGCATTCGTATCCGCTGACCCACTGACCCCGTTTTCGGGCGGGGCCTCAGCGGTGGGTGCCCCGCACCCAGCCGGTGAGCCCCGCCCAGGCGGTGGACCCGACCCCGATGACGGGACCACCGGTGTCCTTGGAGTCCCGGACGTGGACCGTGTGCGCGCCCGTGGCGACCTCGACGCAGGCGTCGCCGTCGTCGCCGCTGTACGAGGACTTCTGCCAGTCGATGGCGACTTCCAGGCACTTGTCGCCGTCGGGGCTGCTGTAGCTGGACTTGAACCACTTCAGTGTGGTGCTCATAGCTCTCCTAGCATGCGCTCCAACAGGCCTCGTGTTTCCAGGGGGTTGAGGGCCTGAGTTCGCAGCATGGCATATCGCTGGGCCAGGATGCTGACCTCATCCGGGTCGGTGACGAGCTTGCTGCTGCGCTGGCCTTCGAAGTAGCCGATGTGTTCGTGCTCGGGTGTTTCCAGCATGGTGAATGCGCCAGACAGGCCCGGGTGGTACGTCTGGCCGAGTGTCAGCACCTGGATGGTGACGTGCGGGTTGTCCATGCAGACGATCAGATGGCGTACCTGTTCGGCGTAGACGGCGTCGCCGCCGATCCGGTCGCGGAGAGCTGCTTCCGAGATCACGAAGGTGAGGTTCGGGGGTTGCATGCGGTGCATGATGTGCACCCGGCCAAGTCGCCGAGTGGTCAGCCTGTTGATTTCCTCCGGAAGAAAAGCCGGGACGCGACAGCGGAGGAGGGCCCGCACGTGGCTCTCGGTCTGGAGGACCCCCGGAATGACCATGGACTCGTACCAATTGATCGCGATGGCGCGCTTCTCAAGGTCGAAGTACTCCTCCGCCCAAGAAGGGCTCGGGTCCCTCTCGGGCATTCCGTGGGCTGCCACGGCCAGCAGCCCCGGTAGGCCCAGATGGAAGTCCATCAGCTCCGCGATATGCGGCATCAGGGCGCGGCGGCCTTGCTCGATCGAGGCGATCGTCTCCTCGTCCACGCGGACCAGTTCCGCGAGCTGCTTCTGGGTCAGATTCTTGGCGGTGCGGGCTGCGGCCACCTGCGCGCCGACCATCTTCATGGTCGTCGCGTTCGGCCGTGCGCGTTTCCTCGGTGGCATGACAGCGAACTCCCCACCCGTGCCCGTGGATTACCCCGTGCCGACCCGTACTCATTGATGAGTACGGGTCGGCGCTCAGTCACAGGCTAGTCACTCCGCGCGACGATCGTCCCGTGAATCTGCATACTCAGGCTGCTCTCCTGAACGAGCGCCTCTACCTCCGCGCGCCCCAAACCGTCGCTGCTGCACGACAGTTCACACGTGACACCCTGCACGCCTGGGGTGTGGACCGGCGGGCCGACGACATGTTGCTCTGCGTGAGCGAACTGGCGACCAACGCCCTGCGGCACGGCGTCCCGCGCGGGCGGGGCTACCTGGTGCGGCTGCTCCACTACGACGGGACCGTCCGCGTCGAGGTGCACGACAGCGGGCCCGGGCTGTCGCGGATCGTGGACGGGGAGCCCGGGCGGGGGCTGCTCATCGTCGAGGCGCTCGCGGATGCGTGGGGGGCGGTGCCCCGGGCGCCGGGGAAGGCGGTGTGGTGCGAGTTCCGTCGGCGGTGGCGGGTCACCCCGAACTGAGGAGCAGGGCCTCCAGCCGGGTCGCCGCGCGTTCCAGTTCGCGGCGCGCCCCCAGCGGGACGATCGCCGCGCGGCCGGGGACCCGTACGCCGCCCGTCAGGGCGATCCGGGTCCCGCCGCCCGGCTCCGGGGCCGCCGCCATGCCGATGATCAGGAACCGGCTCTGGAGCCAGCACCAGCCCGGGCGGACGTAGCCCCGCAGGCGGGCGCGGAAACCGTGGTGGCTGCGGGCCAGCGCCTCCACGCGGTCGCCGTCCACCCGGACCACCCGCACCTCGCGCATGTCCGGCTGGAACGCCCCGAACCCGCCCTCCAGGTCGCCCATCACCGCCCACACGGCCTCCAGGGGGGCGGGCAGCACCCGTTCGACGACGCGGGCTCCGGGGACGGCGGCGGCCATCACGCGCAGCCGGCGTACGGGGTCGAGGGGGTGCGTCATGCGGACCACGCCTTCGGGAAGCTCGAACGGGCCCGGCTGAGCCGGGATTTGGCGGTGCCGGGCGGGATGGACAGGAGGGCCGCGGCGGACTCCTCGTCCAGGCCCTCCACGTCCCGCAGGACGAGGACGGCCCGGTGGTCGGGGGAGAGCCGGGCCAGGACGTCGGCGATGTCGGCGGCCAGCTGCGGATCCCCGCGCTCCGGTACGTCGGCCAGTTCGGCGGGCCGCGCCCGGGCCGCGCGCCGGGCCGTGCGGACGGCCTCCCGTACCGCTATCGCCCGCACCCACCCGTACAGCGCCTGGGGGTCCTTGAGGGAGCGCAGGGAGGTGAAGACGGCCACCAGCGCCTCCTGGGTGGCGTCCGGGCCGTCCGCCAGGGCGATCGGCTCGCAGATCCGCGCCACGTACGGGGTGAGGTGGTCGAGGAGTTCGTGCAGGGCGAGGGTGCTCCCGGCGCGGGCCGCCCGCGCGAGGGCCACGCCCCGGTCCCGGCGTTCAGTGGTCACGGGGCGACCTTCTCAGGACGCGTACGGCCGCCCAGCCGAAGCCCGCGCAGAGCGGGGTGTAGAGGAGGAGGTTCAGCCGGTGGAAGGCCGGGCCCGCACCCTCGACGCCCGCCTCCAGGCCCAGCGCCCAGCCCGCCCCGGCGAGGCCCCGTACGGTCAGCCCGGCGGCGACGGCCCCCGTCACCAGCGCGGCCGCCCGCCCGCCCCGGCCGTACGCGCGCGCCCCGACCGCCGCCGATGCGGTCAACAGGGCCGCCGCCAGGGGCAGGACGACGGGCGGGGTGAAGGGGACCTCCGCGCCGAGGACGGCCAGGGACAGGGCCCGGGCGTCGGCGGCGGGCCAGGTCGCGCCGGTGGCCCAGTACAGGTGCGCGAGCCCGTCGGCGGCGAGGAGGCCGGCGAGGGCCAGGCCGGCGCGGCGGGTGGTGAGGTCGACCATGGGGTGCTCCCCGGGGTGTGGTGGCGGAAGGACCGACACCCCGAGGAGGAGGCGCGGCCCGGGAACGTTCCCTGTGGGCCGCGCCACATCGTGCCTAGCCGGGCTGCTCGGTGGTCGTTGAGGTGATCACCGAGAAGGCGCCGCCCTGCGGGTCGGCGAGGACGGCCATCCGGCCGGCCGCCATGTCGAAGGCGGGGGCGAGGACGGTGCCGCCGGCGCGGACGGCCGCGGCCTGGACCTCGTCGACGCTGTCCACGTGGAAGTACGCCTGCCAGTGCGGGGGGACGCCCGGCGGGAGCTCGGACAGGTCCATCATCCCGCCGACCGCGCGGCCGTCGACCTGGAACTCGATGTACCCCTCGGCGCCGGGCATCTCGGAGCGGTGCGTGGTGACGGGCAGGATGGACGAGTAGAACGCGGAGGCGGCCGGGAGGTCGGCGGTGGTCAGCTCGTTCCAGATGAGCGCGCCGTGCTCGTTGACGATGCCCGCGCCGTCGAAGGTGCCGGGCTGCCACAGGCCGACGACGGCGCCCGTCGGGTCGGCGATCACGGCCATCCGGCCGATCTCCATGACGTCCATCGGGCCCATCATGACCGTGCCGCCGGCGTCGGTGACGGACTTGGCGGTGCCGTCGATGTTGTCCGTGGCCAGGTACGTGGTCCAGACGGTCGGCGGCATCGGGTCGGGGATGCTGCCGTCCGGGTTCATCGCCTTCATGATCCCGGCGACGGGCTTGCCCTTGAGGGTGCAGACGGAGTACCCGCCGGTCTCGGCGGGGCCGACCTCGCCCTGCCAGCCGAAGAGGTCGCTGTAGAAGTCGAGGGCCGCCTGCTGGTCGGGGACCATCAGGTCGATCCAGCACGGGGTGCCGGGCTTGTAGGGGCCGTTCATGTCGGGCACGGATGCCTCCGGGTGGCGCTGCGGGGAAGGACGGGCCGTCCCCTACCCGGCCCTCGCGGCCCGAACCGGGCCGTATGGGTGACGGCCGGCGGTGTGAACAACAGTAAACAATCCTTTGTATTTTGACTGCCGAGTGATCGATTCGGCGGAACGGCTGGCCGCTGTTGTGGTCTGATGCGCTCAAGTCCGGGGCGGACAGCCCTGGTTACCCCCACGCATTCAGACCAGGAGAGAGCTCTCGCATGTCCGTGAAAGCGAAGATTCTACGCGCGGTGACCATGGTCGGGATGGCCGCGGTGGCCACCGCGGCCCTCGGAGCCCCCGCCGCCCACGCGGCCGGCGAGGATGCGCTGGCCAAGGTGTCGGTGCAGGCCGACAAGGGCGAGCAGGCGGGCGCGGGCCAGGCCGCCGACGCCGTCCAGCGGGACACCCGGGCCAAGGTCGCCGAGGGCGTCGACCGGGCCGCGAAGGGCGGCAGGGGCGAGGGTGACGTCACCCCGAGCTCGCCGCACGTGAACAAGGACTCGCGCGAGCAGTTCGAGGTGCGCGCGCACGAGCGCATGAAGGACGTCGTCGACCCGAAGCCCGAGGGCAAGGGCGACACCGACACCGACGACGGCAACAAGTCCCAGGGCGACCGCAATGACCACGGTGGTGGTGGCCGTGGAGCCGGTGGCGGCGGCGGTGGCGGTGGCGGTGGCGGCATAGGCGCGGGTGCGGGTGCGGCGGTGGGCGCCGCGATCGGCGCGGGCGTTGGCGGCGCGGCCGCGGCCGCTGGCGGGGCGTTCGGGCACGGCAAGGACGACGACCGCAACGACCGCGACGACCGCAAGGACGAGGCCGAGGACCGCGAGGAGAAGACGCGGGACACGGACAAGGCCGACCGCAAGCCCGGCAAGGGTGACGACCAGGACCGCCGCAAGGACGACCAGCGCAAGCAGCAAAAGGAAGAGAAGCAGGACCGCAAGGAGAAGGACCGCGGGGACAAGCAGGACCGCGAGGAGAAGCAGGACCGCAAGGAGAAGTCGGAGAAGCAGGACCGCGAGGAGAAGTCGGACCGCAAGGGGAAGTCGGAGAAGCAGGACCGCGACGAGGACGAAGGCCGCAAGGAGAAGCGGGACCGCGAGGACAAGCAGGACCGCGACGAGAAGCAGGACCGCAAGGGGAAGTCGGACAAGCGGGACCGCGACGAGGACGAAGGCCGCGAGGACAAGCGCGACCGCGAGGACAAGCGCGACCGTGAGGAGAAGTCGGAGAAGCGGGACCGCGGGGACAAGGAAGAGCGTGGCGGTGGCAGGGAAGACCGTGGTGGGAACGACGACGACTGCTGACGGTCGGCGCCCCTGAAACACGTCGGCCCCGCCTCCCGGACGGGAGGCGGGGCCGAC